>DWYO01000012.1 GCA_019118725.1 Candidatus Parabacteroides intestinavium
ACGCCTTGGGAAATTCAGGCGAATGCACCTACTTGTACGTTAACGCCAATTCCAAACAATCCGGAGGAAGCACCACTTACGGCACTCTCCTTTTCGGGTGAAGAAATTACATTGAACCGCGATAACACAGAGGCCGGGAACATGACAATTACCTCGAAAGAACAAGCGGCTTTGATTTTCGAAGAGGGGAAATGGTATTTGCAAGACCGGAGTGAGCACCAGACTACATTCGTATACCGGGCAAACCAAATCGAACTCCAAGCTGGGGATATTATCGTATTAGGGAATCGTCGCTTCGAATTCAACGGGCAATCCGAACAAACAAAATGACTGAAGCAAGCGTCAGCAGGTGCGATTTCGGAATCGGGCAGTCTATCGGCTCCTATTACCGGGTAGATGCCCTACTGGGAGAAGGAGCTTTCGGGAAAGTGTTCAAGGTTTCAAACTTTGAAGGCAAAACTTATGCGTTAAAACTTTTGAAACTATGGGAAATCGTACCTGAACTGCGGAAGCCTCTGATGGAACGCTTTATCATGGAGTTTGAAACCGGACTGATTCAAAGTCGATTTCTGGTTCATTCCGTTACGCATGGCCGTGAACGGGGTAATCCTTTTATCGTGATGGAATATTGCCCGAACGGGAATCTCCTTCAATACATGGAACGGCATACCGTAGACTTGGCACAGATTGGACAAGAAGTCTTGCTTGGACTGGATGCCTTGCATCGGAACGGGAAAGTACACCGCGACTTAAAACCGGAAAATGTGTTGATTAAAGAGGATGGAACAGCGGTTCTTACGGACTTTGGCATCTGTGGCGATCGCAACCGACGTATGACTGAACGGAATATTTTAGGCAGGCCCCAACAACTGTTCGGCACGTATGCGTATATGCCACCGGAACAAGTGAATCGGGTGCGTGGCAATGCAACGGTGTTACCTACGACCGACATCTTTTCATTCGGCGTCATGATGTTCCAACTCCTGACAGGCGAACTTCCGTTCGGAAAGTTGGAAGACCCAAACGACCTAGTGATTTACCAACGGAACGGCAAGAACAATCAATGGAACCGTTCTCTTTTGCAACACAGCGAAAAAGGGCGGAAGTGGGAAATGGTCATCGAGAGGTGTCTTATTCCGGATTTCAGACAACGTCTGCAATCGGCACGTGCCGTATTGGAGCGATTGCCAGCATCGGCCAAGAGTATTCCTCCCCTACCGGCCTACCGGCACAGCAACGGTGTGTTGTGCTTGCGGGTCATGCAGGGTATGGACTACGGGCAAGTCTTCCGGCTGAAGGATTTGCTACAAGGGACCAAACGGATCATCACCATCGGACGGGATAGGGGCAACAGCCTTTGTCTACGCGATGGAGAATATCCCCGCCTCTCCCGACGGCATTGTACCTTGGAAACCGATCTGCAAGGCCGCTGGTTTGTTCGGGATGGGCAATGGGTGACCGGAACAAAGGGTGGATATTGGAAAGCATCTGTTAATGGGACTTATCTCAATTCCCTACCGGTGTATGCCAATGGACACGAATTACAACCGGGAGATATCCTTACATTGGGGGATATCACCTTGCGAGTAGAAAGAATATAATTATAAACAACTTAAATAGAAAAAACATGGGACAAAGAAACACAGAACCCTACAGACGTTCCTTTTCAGGTTCAGTCGGCGCTGGAGTCGGTGCTTTAATGGGCGGCTCACATCGGCAGTATTATATTTTGGAATACCGCTCATCTTCGAAATATCACCACACAGGTGAAACTCAAAAAATCATCGTTGACCAAGTCGAATTAGGGCGTGACCCACGCTGTCAAATCCGGTTTGATGACTCGTTCACTTCAGTCAGCCGGCGTCATGCCGCAATCATACGTGACGGATCTGCCTGGAAATTAGTGCATCTCTCGAAAACCAACCCTACACTCTTGAACGGACGACCCGTTGCCGATGAATGGTATCTGCAAAACGGTGATGAAATTCAGTTATCCTCCAACGGGCCACGATTGGGCTTCATCATCCCGCAAGGAGACAAGAGCATGATCAAGAACATCAACTTTACAGAACGATTCAGCCTTTTCCGTCAGCAGGCTTTACGTCCATACAAGCAAATGGTGGCATGGGGCTCCATCCTCTCCCTGTTAATTATTGTCGGACTAGTCAGCTGGGGCGTCATCAGCCATCGGCAATATATAGAAACCTCCAACAAGCATGACGAAGCCCTCGCTCACTATGGAGGGGAATTGGATTCTGCTGCTGTAAAAATTAAGGAAGCCGAAGAGACCGCACGAAGAGCCCAAGAAGAAGCAGAACAGGCAAAACGCAATGCGGGATATGCTGCCGGACAAGCTAAAGGGGCTAAAGAAACTGCCGAAAATGCTATCGACATCGCTAACGATGCGAGCACAAGGGTAAGCAGTACCCCTGCTACAGTAAGCAGCCCTTCCTCAACTGTTACCGCCCCTGCCCACTCGGGTAATCCTGTCTCACAATCGGTCGCTTCAGCGAACTTCATTAATGGGATGACTACGCAAGAGAGTTGCTTCCCATACATTTATTATATCCAACTCGACAAGATCGAATGGACACATAAGAATGGACATGTGGAACAATTTGATATCATACGCCGCTGGGCAGGCACTGGCTTTATGCTAGAAGACGGACGTTTCGTTACCTCTCGACGTATCATCGAACAATGGTTGTTCCAAGTCAATGGAAACCTACTGAATGAGGAGTTGCATCCGCTCAACAAAGCCGTATGTAACAACGAACGCGTTGTGGCTTACTTCACAGCACATGCATCCAACGGTAGTTCGTTGACGTTTACCAGCGAAGATTTCGTGGTTGACCGTAGTGCAGACAAACTGACGGTATTACGCGGTCCGTTGGGTGGGTTAGTTAGAGGAGCACGAATCCTCATTGCTCCGGAAACAGGTGGAAAAGACTGGGCATACATGCAAACCTCTCAGCGTTCGGGCTTGAAGTTTAATCCAGATAAATCACGTCTAATGGGAAGAGCTGTCGATCTGACTATTTTGGGATTCCCAGGCCAAGTTGGCATCAGTTCTGCCTCCGGCCCCATCTATGGTAGCGCAAAAACAGCCGGAAGCGGATTAAATCGGGGCGATATTCTGACAACCAATACCAGTTTCGAAGTAGGAGGTTCTGGTGCACCGGTATTTGCAATCTCCGAGAACGGAGAATATGAAGTTGTCGGCGTGGTATCGAACGTAACAGAAGGCATGCGCGGCATTGTTGTTCCCATTTCGTCTGTACGTTAAAACGATAATTTACTTCGAAAAGGAGGCAAAAACTCTAAAGATAATGAATGATACTAATAAATACAAACTCAGTTTTACAACGGGAGCCCTTACTCACGTAGGCTGTGTCCGTACCAACAATGAAGATAATTTCCTTGTTAGTACGGACTTGTCAACGGGCAAATGGATACTTCCTCAAGATAATCAGCACCTTTTTCCTCTGGAACAGAAAGGCGCCATGCTGATTGTGGCTGATGGAATGGGTGGACTGGATGCCGGAGAAGTAGCCTCAAAAATCGCGGTTGATACAGTGAAAAAGTTCTTCATGCCAGAACGGATTACCGATGAAACAGTGCAGGATGAAAGCCATATACGCGCCTATTTATGTGAAGCTATCGTGGAAGCAGACCGACGAATCAAAACACAAAGTCGGGAAGCCTACAACGGCAAGTCGATAGGTACAACAATAGTGGTCGCATGGCTGTTAGACGGCTACGCAAACATCGCATGGTGTGGCGACAGCAGAGCATATCGCTTCGATGCTGTTTCAGGACTTCAGCAGGTAACGAAAGATCATTCTTATGTACAGGAGCTGATTGACAGCGGCCGGCTCCTGCCCGAATATGCATTCGATCATCCCGACAACAACATCATTACACGCAGTTTAGGAAATCCACAGAAGAAAGCCGAACCAGATTTTGTCCGCATCGTATTGCACGAAGGCGAAACGCTTCTGTTTTGCACCGATGGACTAAATGCCATGTTACGTGATGAAGAAATCGAATCTCTGATGCAAAAAACAGCTTCACGAATAGATACCTGCCTAAAAGCCCTGCTGAACCAGACGCTTGAAGCAGGTGGATATGATAACGTAACGATATTACTCTGTCAAATCGCCCCTACCGAACATTCTGAAAACGCACCGGCACAGCAAGAGACACTTTCAACTTTCGCTGAAAAGAAAAAGCTACGAAAGTTAAATCCGCACGTATGGCTGTTTGGCCTATTTTGCATGCTCCTGATAGGGGGATTACTTTGGTTTTTCCTAAGTAAAGAACCGGTTAACACATGGAAACAGAAAATAATTCAATGGTACGAACAAATTGGTAAATAGAAATATGCAATTAGAAGAAAACAAACTATTCGCACACCGCTACCGATTGAAACAATTACTGGGTCGCGGTGGGTTCTCGGAAGTTTGGCTGGCCGAAGATACACTGACAGACCTAGAAGTGGCCCTGAAAGTGTACGCACCAGGAGGAGGTATGGATGAACGGGGCGTGCAGCTCTTCTCTTCAGAGTTTTCACTCGTATTCAACCTTAACCATAGCAACCTTCTAAAGCCAACCTATTATGATACATTCGAACGGATGCCCTACTTGGTATTACCCTACTGTGAACTGGGATCAGCGGCTAATATCATTGGCCAACTGGACGAACAAAGTGCCTGGCGGTTCCTGCATGATATAGCATGTGGATTGGAATACCTCCATAGTCAAGAACCTCCGGTTATTCATCAAGACATCAAGCCGGACAATATCTTGCTCGACCACTCAGGGCGCTACCTCCTAACCGACTTTGGTATCAGTATCAAAGCGCGGAACACACTGCGCAAAAGTATACTGAAGAATGAAGGGTCGGTCGGCACATTAGCCTATATGGGACCGGAACGTTTCAGTAAATATCCTTTGCCCATCAAAGCGAGCGATATCTTCTCGTTGGGAGCGACGCTCTACGAACTGCTGACCGGGATGGTTCCCTTTGGCGAACATGGCGGACTGCTCCTGCAGCATGGCGCAGAGGTCCCGGAACTGGAGGGGAATTGGTCAGACGCACTGAAACGCATCGTCGGGGCTTGCATGGAAAAAGAGACATGGGCACGACCCTCTGCCACAGAAATCCGGCTCTACTGCGAACAGCATATGAATGGCGAGACACCCGAATTACCCCACCGGAACACTGGAAAAGTAACGCCGCATCCAGCTCCGTCCGAATCGAAACCGAAGCCTGTTGAGGGACCGCAAGCTGAAGAGTCGGCATCGGAGTCCCAAATACCCGAACCTGCCGAAGCTCCAGCCGAGATACCGAGTTCGTTCATCGAAAGTGTCCGCCCGAATGCCAAACAACTGCGGCGCTATCTCCCGCTGCTTTGGAAGGCAGGTATCCCGTTGCTGCTCCTTATCATCGGTATATTTTGGGTAAGAAGTGCGATAGAGCAAAAGCAGATCGAAGAACAGCAACAGCAAATCCAAGAAAGGATTATCAAGGAGGCATACGGGCAGTATCTCCAATACATCCAATTGGGAGACAGCCTGACAGTGCTGGGTAACGAAAGCAAGGGCATGGACTACGAGCTGCTTTATAAAGATGCACTCAGATACTACGAAAATGCCCTCCGGTTAGAGGAGCAATACGAAAATGATTTCCCGGAACGGGTCGATATCTCCGTCCGCAAAGATAGCCTGCTCCGGAAGATAGACGAGGTATTCGAGTTCATCATTACCTCTGCAGCCAAAGCAGAAGAGATACAGGCGTATGACATGGCACGCCAATTCTACCAACGCGCCGTAAAACTGAAGCCGGACTCGCCTGTGCTGCAGGAATTCGAAGCCCGGCAAGATTCCATTAACCAATTAAACAATTAAATGAGACCTATGCGAATATCCTATAAGAAAAGTATATACACATTGTTGGCACTTTGCCTGCTCAATGCCCCTGCCCTCGCCCAAGATTGCAACGGAACGTATGAAGAAGGAATGGCTTTCTTAAAGAAACGGACTCAATCGGCCGTCAAACAGGCAGTACGAAAGTTCGAATCCGCCAAATTATGTTACGAAGTGAACCGCGACCAAGAGGGCATCCGGAATTGCGACACACAACTGGCTGAATGCCAACAAATTCTCCACTATTATGCCCGGCAAAACGCACGGATCACTAACGAAGAGGAACTGACGTTCCCCGCTTCGGGAGGTACACAAATACTCCCTATCAAAAGCCGGCAAGCATGGAGCTTCACAGGAAGCCACGATTGGTGCAATGCCCAAAAAGAAGATGGCGGATTAACAATATCGGTTGAACCGAACTCCACTCCGGTACGCCGTTCTCAAACGGTAACTTTAAAATGGAGTAACGGACAACAACTTGTTAAAATCACTCAAGAAAGGAGCGAACTTCAGTTCTCGGTAAGTGAAAATGATATTTACTTTACCGCTAATGATCAGGAAAAACGAGTGGAAGTCTCGGCAAATGTAGATTGGACCGTCAATCAGTCTACTATACCAGAATGGTGCAACCTCCGAACCGATAAAAATGCCGTCTATCTGACACTGACACCCAATAACACTGCAGAGCAACGCCGGGCTACCATTACGCTACATGCTGAAACAAAGAAAGAGACTCTCCGGATTGTACAAGACATGGAAAACTTCCGAATCTTAACCGGTTCCAACTCAGATACCATTTCTTTTCTTCGAAACGGAGGGAAACGGTCACTGGGAATAGAATATACGGTTCATAAGAATAGCAGTGGATGGGAAGTCGAATCCTATCCGAATTGGTGCAAAACATCGAAAGAAAGCGACAATTTGTTACAGCTGGAATGCGATAAAAATAAAACCAAAATGGATCGATCTGGCGTTATCCGCCTCCGAAAAGGACAACGGATCATTAGTCTGATGGTTAAGCAAAGCACCAAAAACGAATCTTTAAAACAAAGATTATTTGGCAAATAAACATCTAACAATATTAAATTTAAAAGTCATGAGAAAGTTTTTTCTTTTTATGTCATCACTCGTATTGAGTAGCATTATTTTTTCAAC
>DWYO01000108.1 GCA_019118725.1 Candidatus Parabacteroides intestinavium
GATTATAGGTAACCAGCTATTGCTTTATGCTCAAAAGGACAGAGATAAACAATATTGGGTTTATGACCTAACGACAAAAGAAATTCATGAAATAACAGCCAAGTAATGAACACTCGGTGAGAATACGTTTGAAACAAAAACAAACATGATACACATCCTACATACTGCTGATTGGCATTTGGGGCAATCCTTTTTCGGATACGAACGGGACGAGGAGCATGAGGCATTCCTTACCTGGCTGATTCATCTTATCTCGGAGAAAGAGGTTGACGCGCTTCTGGTTTCGGGAGATATATTCGATGTGGCGAACCCCTCGGCGGCATCCCAACGCCGGTTCTTCCGGTTTCTGAAAGAGGCGAACCGGAGAAATCCACATTTACAGATTATCCTGACGGCCGGGAATCATGACTCTGCGGCACGTCTGGAGGCTCCTGTACCGCTATTGGAAGAGTT
Source organism: Candidatus Parabacteroides intestinavium (assembly GCA_019118725.1). Taxonomy (GTDB): domain Bacteria; phylum Bacteroidota; class Bacteroidia; order Bacteroidales; family Tannerellaceae; genus Parabacteroides; species Parabacteroides intestinavium. The sequence goes on from DWYO01000108.1 coordinate 454, forward strand.
GAACACCCATATTGTGGGGATTGTCCCCAAAGACAAGACAAAGCAGGTGGATTTCGCTTCCCTCTTATTGCCTATATGGAATAGGGAGCTGAAACGTGAGGCCTGGTGCATGGCGGTACCATTCCTGCGTCAAGGCGATTATCCGCAAGCGGAAGAGAATGCCTCGGAAGAGGTAGACACCTATCTGTCCGGAGTCCGGCGCATGTACAGCCGGCTTTATGAATATGCCGTTTCCCGTAAAGAGAATGGGGAAGCTATCCTTGCTATGGGGCATTTGCACGCCAGCGGAGCGGAGCTATCGGATGATGACCGGAGCGAGCGTACCATCATGGGCGGACTGGAATCGCTTCCTGCCTCTGCCTTTCCGGAAGGGATTGCCTACGTGGCGTTAGGACACATCCACAAGGCACAATGCATCGCGGGGAAAGAACATATCCGTTATTCCGGAAGCCCCCTACCGATGTCTTTTTCAGAAACGAACTATCGGCATCAGGTCGTTCTAATAAGCATAGATGACGGAAAATTACACGACATAAAAACCATTCCTGTTCCTCTTTGGGCAGAGCTGAAGCGTGTGCCTTCCAAGCCTTTGCCTCCGGATGAAGTACTTCAAGCATTGCACGGCTTACCGGAAGCGGAGGATGGTTCGGACAAGAGCCGCTGGCCTTACGTGGAGGTTCAGGTACTCTTGCATGAGCCGGCACCCGCCTTCCGGCACAAAGTAGAAGAGGCCCTGCAACATAAGGCCGTGCGACTGACCTCTATCCTGCCCTCTTATCCCCAAGAGGAACAGGACAAAGCGGAAAAACAACCGCTTACTTTCGAAGGCTTGCAGAAGCTGAATCCGCTGGATATGTTGAAACGGAGCTATGAAAATAAATATCACACCGAGATTTCGGAAGATTTGGAAACCCTATTTACAGATGTAATGAGAGAAGCGTATGAGAATAGAAGCAATTAGAGGCCGTAACATCGCATCGCTGGAAGGCGATTTTTGCTTGGATTTCACCACCGAGCCTTTGTCGTCGGCCGGAATCTTCGCCATATCGGGGCCGACCGGCTCCGGCAAATCGACTTTGCTTGACACGATGTGCCTGGCTTTGTTCGGGCGTACTCCCCGGACTGAACAGGCCAAAGAGAATAACGTCAAGGTAAAAGATATCCGGGAAGATATGCTGACACAAAGTGACCCGCGCTTTCTATTGCGACGTGGCACGGCTTCCGGATATGCGGAAGTTGACTTCCTGGCCTTGAACGGACAGCATTACCGCGCCCGCTGGTCGGTAAGGCGTGCCCGTGAGAAAGAAGACGGGAGTTTACAGGGGGTCACCCTATCGCTCACCCATTTGGATTCCGGTACTCCGGAACCGGGAAAGAACAAAGAATTGCAACAACGAATCGTGCAACTCATCGGATTGACCTTCGAGCAATTCACCCGCTCTGTCCTATTGGCTCAAAACGATTTCTCTACCTTCTTGAAAGCAGAACAGAGCGACAAAGCTGCCCTTTTGGAAAAACTGACGGGAACGGATATCTACTCGCAAATATCCCGTCTTATCTACGCCAAATGTTCGGAGGCCAAAACGGATTTGGATGCTATACAAGCCAAGATTCAAGGAGTTGAGTTGCTCAGCAAAGAGGAGTTGGCGGCGTGGGAAACGAGACAAAAAGAATTGGCTCTGAAGGTTTCTGCCTTAGAAAAGGAGAAAAAAGAACGTCAGGTACGGCAAGAAGCCGTAAAGAACAGCCATGCGCAAGCCGAACAGATAAAGAAGCAACAGACGGAAGTCCGGACGGCTTTAGAGAATGCCGGTAAAGCGCATCTCCACGTGCAAGAGGAACTGGAGAAGGCCATATCCAGCCGGCAACAAGAAGAAACGGCCTACCGGAATCTGCAACCGGAATTGCTACAGGCCCGAAAAGCGGATATCCAGTTGGAATCGCTGAACAAGTCGGTCAAGGAGAAAAAGCTGATTTGGGAAAAAGCCTTTCTGCATTACCAGACCGAAGAGAAAAAATATAAAGAAGCATACCAACGGTGGGAGAAAGGCAGGCTGGCTATCCAAGGCCTCATGCAATGGTTTGAAAAGCATCGTCCGAAAGAACATATAGCCGAGCAACTACCGGCCCTCCTGCTTCATCTGGATTCGGCTGAAGAACAAAAGAAACAGGTCGAGAGTCTGAGCAAAAAGCAGAAAAGCCTGAAACGGCAACAAGCTCAAATCCAAAAGGATTGTCAGCTCACGGCAGATGCGTTTCTCGAAAAGCAAAAGAAATGCCAAGAAGCAAACCAAGAAATAGCCCGAACAAAGGATTTACTCCAACAAGAGGATATCCAGAAAATCCATGCTGACATCGAACATGTGCAGCAAGAGCGGGAACAAAAATTGCTGGAAAAGGCACAATTCGGAACTACGGGGGATATCCCGTTATTGCGCAGCCGACTTACGGAAGGCCAGCCCTGTCCGGTATGCGGAAGTACCCATCATCCGTTTGCCCTGCCCGAAACAGATATTTGGCTACAGAACATCAATCGGGAGATAGATCAGGCTACCCTCCGCCTGAACGAACTGAACCGGAAAAAAACGCAGCTGCTTGACCTGGAAAAGCTATTCAACCGGCTTAACCAGCAATATATGGTCATGCAACAGGAATTGATTAAAGATGAATCGCGGCGTAAAGAACTGGAAAATCAGCTTACGTGGATTAAAAGCCAATTAACCGATACCCATAATTATCTACTTGAAGCGGAACAAAAACTGGAACATGCCTTACAGGAGACGACCTCTTTATTCGGCCATACGGAATGGATTCAACACTGGAAAGAAGACGCCAAGGTGTTCCGGGACAAACTGACCGAGTTCTCTCAAGAATGGAAAGAGAAGAAAACGCAATTGGAGCAGCTGAAACAGGAGTTAGGTGGCTGGAAATCGGCCGCAGATACGCTCCAGGCATTCTTACCGGCGTTATCGGAACAAGTCCAACGCACTGAACTGGATTATAAAGCTCAAGTGGAAGAAACCGAAAAACTAAAGGCCGAACGCAGCAAACTGCTGAAGGGGGCTAATCCGGATGAGGTGGAGCAGGCAAGTAAAGCCAAAATAGAAGCGTGGGGACAAAAACAGCTACAATTGACCGAAGCCAAGAACCGGCAAGCCGCCATTGTGGCGCAAGAAGAAGGGCGCCTGAAGCAACTGGAAGAGAATCTTCAGCAAGCGGCCCAACTTCAACAAGAAGCTGAACGGTTATGGCAAGAGTGGCTATCGGATTATGAAGCCCGTGCAGAAGGCATCTCCTTGGATGCGGCGTGGGAAGAGACCAACCGGTTACATAACGAAGCGATATTCCGAATCCGCACACATCAGGAAAACAAACAGCGGATCGCCCAATGGCAGGAAGCGTTGAAGCAAAAACAGCTAAATTACGAACGATGGGCACAACTGAATGACCTGGCCGGCTCATCCGATGGTTCAAAGTTCCGCCGTATTGCCCAGGGGTACACCTTGGATGTTCTTCTGGGGTATGCCAACGTGCATCTCCGCGAACTGACCAAACGGTATCGGCTGGAGCGTGTCCCGGACACTTTGGCTTTGCAGGTCATCGACAAAGACATGTGTGATGAAGTCAGGACCATCCACAGCCTTTCGGGGGGAGAATCGTTTCTGGTTTCACTGGCTTTGGCCCTCGGGCTATCCTCACTCTCCTCCAACCAGATGAAAGTGGAAAGCCTGTTTATTGATGAAGGATTCGGTTCGCTGGATGCAGACACATTGCGTGTCGCCCTTGATGCTTTGGAAAACCTCCGGACACAAGGACGCAAAATCGGCGTCATCTCTCATATCCAGGAAATGACCGAACGAATCCCGGTGCACATTCAGGTTATCCGCAACGGGAATGGAAGAAGTTCGTTGGAAATAGAATAAAAAAGACGGGGCTGTGTCAAAATAAATGTTTTGACGCAACCCCATTAAGGTGTGTCAGAATTAGCAAAATGCAAGGCATTGAGGATGAGGGCGACAGGAATTTACTGGAGTAAATGACTTAGCCCGAATTCCGAAAATAACGCAGCAGTTTGCAATTATGACACACCGTCGTCCCTAAATAAAAAGTAATTATTTGTTATTCGCGTAATTCTTGTTTAAATATTCCAATAATTCAGCTGTAATATCATAGGCATCATTGGCCAACAGGATATTATCACCTGCCGTATTGCTGAAAACAACCTGGAATCCGCGGCCTTGATTGAATACCTTCAACTGTCCGACAATCGAATCGCGCAATTGTTCATTCAGCTTCTGCTGTTCGGCCATCAACTCCTGAGACAGGCGCGTGTCCAAATCCTGCAGTTCCTGACGCTTGTTCAACAAACGCTGCTGTTCCTGCTCAGCTCTTTCTTGCGTTAAAAATGCATTATTGGAGATTTTGCGCTGAAACTCTTCCATCTCTTTCTGCAAAGAAGCCGCTTTCTGATTCACACTGGCTCTTGAGCTTTCAGCCTTTTTCAAAATGATTTCATTCAAATCTTTCGCATAATTGTAGTTTTCTAAAAGCGAATCGACATTGACATACGCCACCGGCAAAACACCCGTCGGAGAATCGCCCTCACTCGTCATCGGTTTTACCACACTCGCCTCTTTCTTATCCGAAAATTGCATCACAAAAAGAATCACAATGGCAATAGCTAATACGCCATTGATAATGTAGTTAACGTTCTTCATATATTATCTTTTTTATTTATATCAACCACTATTCTCATTTTAGATTTGTTCTTTCTTCATCCTGTCATACAGATTCTGATGCTGTACTTGCAGCCTGTCTTCGGTTTTTGCGCAATAAATACCTTTCTTACGCAGCCCTTTATTTCCCTCAATATGCGTATTCGGGAAACGGCCGCCCTTCACTAAAATGACCTTTATGCAGAGTAAAACTACACAAATAGC
>DWYO01000109.1 GCA_019118725.1 Candidatus Parabacteroides intestinavium
CCCTCTACCTCCCCAAAAAGAGGCTATGACGTTCTAAAAACTCATAGAAAGGTTGTTTGTAATTGTCGGAAATGGGAATATAGGTTTTCCCGAATACGATTCGGTTCCGGTCGATAACCGATATTTTGGTAGGCTGTACAATATAGGAGCGATGTACACGCACAAAGCGGCTTTTGGGTAACATCTCTTCTACACTTTTCATACTTACCAGAGACATTATAGGCTTAGGTTCGTTTTCGAGGTAAATTTTCACGTAATCTTTCAACCCTTCAATATAAAGAACCTTATCAAGGTCTATCTGTTTCAGTTTATAATCACTTTTTACAAAGATATGGCCTATTTCACTCGAATGAGAAAACCAATCGACTGCCTTTTGTGCAGATACCAGAAAATCAGCATAACTGATGGGTTTCAGCAGATAATCCAAGGCATTGACCCGATAACTGTCTACAGCATATTCGCTGAAAGCGGTTGTAAAGATGACTTTTGTAGATGCAGGAAGCATTTTGGAAAACTCCATTCCACTTAGCTCCGGCATCTGAATGTCAAGGAATAATACATGGACAGGCGCTTGTTGTAATATTTGCATGGCATTGAGCGCACTATTGTATTTCCCTTTCAATTCCAGGAAAGGGGTTTTTAGTGCATAGCTTTCCAATAAGTTTGCCGCTAAAGGCTCATCATCTATGATAGCGCATGTCAGTTTCATTCTCTTTCGGGTATAGGTTAATATATAAATCTGTTACATAAGAGTTCTCCTTTTGTTCCTGAACGAAAAGATATTTTTCCGGATAAATCAAATTCAATCGTTTCTTTAGATTGACCAATCCGATACCGCTTCCGCTTTTGTCAGACTTATCTTTAGGGAAATAGCTGTTCTCAATATAGCAATCTATTCCTTTATCGTCATGAATGATCCGGATGCGGATATACGAGGATTTGTTGTTGCTCACGCCATGCTTGAAGGCATTTTCAATCAGAGAGATGAACAGAAGTGGAGCAATCTGCATCCCCGGGGGAGGAGTGGAGAGCTCCATTTCTACGCGGGCATGTTCCGGAAGCCGCATTTTCATCAGGCCTACATAGTTCCGGATGAAGTCAAACTCGCGCTCGATACTTACAAGCGGATGGCTGCTATCGTAGAGCACATAACGGAGCAACCGACTCAAATCGTGGACGGCCTCTTGGGCTTTGTTTGCGTCAAATGCAATCAGACAATAAATGTTATTCAGTGTGTTAAACAGGAAATGTGGATTCAACTGACTTTTCAGATTTGTCAGTTCCGCTTCGACACGGGCCTGTTCCAACTCACGACGCATAGATTCTACTTCATACCAACTTCCGGTCATCCGGATCGCTACACTTAGTCCCACCACAAGGATGTAGAGCATGATATTCCCAAAAAAGAATCGGATAATCTCCGGCAAGGGAGGGGTTATGTGATGCCTCGGATGCGGGGCGGGTAGCACTTGCATAAGCAAATGAACCGCTATAATCGTAAAGGCGATAAGCAAGGCGTTCGCCAACAAGAATTTAGGAATATGCTTGGTGAACAGATATTTAGGAATCAATAAACTGTAATTGGCATAAAATACCAGCATGAACGAGAGCGGAACCAGCAAGAAACGGATATAGCTATCCCATGTAATGGATTGCGTTTCCCTGCCCGTGAAAAAGAACGGCATGCCGAACAAAATGCCCCAGGCCACAATATGTATGACAAATCCCATACTCCGATAGGGCCGCTCTGTTAGCTGTGATCTGTTTTCTTGCTTGTTTGTTTCCATGCTTTAAGGATTTTCAGCGTACAAATATACGAATTTTGCACTATCTATCACTCATAACGTATCGCTTCAATAGGATCGAGTTGGGCTGCCTTCTTAGCCGGGTACCATCCGAAGAAGATGCCTGTAGCCGTACAGACCACAAATGAGAGGAGTACGCTCCAGGGCTGGATGAAAATCGGGAAATGGGCTACAGAATTTACCAGTAGTGCGGCCCCGACGCCGAAGATAACTCCAATCAAGCCTCCTGTTACGCTGATCAGGATCGATTCGATCAGAAATTGTGCCAGAATATCAATGCCTTTTGCACCGATACTCATGCGTAAGCCGATTTCTCGGGTTCTTTCCGTAACGGAAACATACATGATATTCATGATTCCGATACCTCCGACCAGCAAGGAAATTCCGGCTACCGCCGCCAGGAGGACGGTCATCATATCGGTCGTGCTTGTAAGCATGCTGCTTAGTTCCTGTTGACTACGGATGGTGAAATCGTCCTCTTCATCTGCCTTCAATTTATGATTCCGTCTTAATATCTCGGAGATCTCATCAATGGCCTGTTCTGTATATTCCTCTTTCAAGGCCGAGCAGGTTATGCCTTGCAAATGGGTGATGGCCAAGACTTTTTTTTGTATGGTTGTGTATGGTGCGAATATTAAATCGTCTTGGTCCATCCCCATGCTATTATATCCTTTACTTTCAAGTACTCCTACTATGCGGAAAGGCAATTTCTGGAAACGGATAACCTTCCCGACCGGATTTTCTCCGTTTGGGAAAAGGTTATCTACTACCGTTTTGCCTATTACACAGACTTTTGCAGCGGTAGCAATATCCTGTTCGGTAAACATATCACCCTCTTCCACCTTATAGCGCCGGATATCCATATAATCCGGACTGATGCCATAAATGGTGGTCGGAGCGTTATTGGCACCATAGATTACCTGTCCGCTACTATTGACCGAAGGAGAGGTATACGAAACGTAGCGTGTTTCGTCCACGATATTTTGATAATCCTCCAATTTGAGTGTCTCCATATCCTCTGCGCTTTGCCGTACACCGCCACGCATATCCCCTCCGGGTTGTATCATGATCATGTTCGAACCCATTTCGCTGATTTCTGCTTGGATGCTTTTCTTCGAGCCTTGTCCGATGGCAAGCATCGTGATGACAGAGGCTACACCGATGATAATACCCAACATGGTCAGAAACCCACGTAGCTTATTGTTCGCTAAGGCACGAACTGCTATTTTAAACAGATTTGCAAAATTCATATCAATAATCCTCATTAACGGGCAGCGCGGCAAGAGTCTCGGCTGCACTTAATATGTTTGTATTTTTGACATCATCAATGATATGTCCGTCCCGAAGCATGATATTCCGGCTGCTGTAACGGGCAATTTCCGGATTATGCGTAACGAAAATGATAGTCCTGCCTTCCGCGTGTAATTTCTGGAAGAGAACCAAGATTTCAAAACTGGTCCGGGTATCCAGATTACCGGTTGCTTCATCGGCTAAGATTACCGCCGGGTCATTGACCAGCGCCCGGGCAATGGCAACACGTTGCATTTGTCCTCCGGACATCTGGTTGCTCTTGTGCATTAGCCGGTCGCCCAAGCCGACCGCCATCAAGGCTTTCACGGCTTTTTCTTTTCTTTGGGCTGCTGTATATGCCGGGTTATACATCAAGGGCAATTCAACATTCTCGATGGCGGTTGTCTTCGGAAGCAGATTATAATTCTGGAAAACAAATCCGATTTTCCGATTCCGGAGCGTGGCTCGTGCGCCTTTTCCCATCGTGCGTACAGACACCCCATCCAGGTAATACTCGCCACTCGTAGGCGTGTCCAGACAACCTAACGTGTTCAGTAAGGTACTCTTTCCTGATCCCGAGGAGCCCATGATAGTGACAAATTCACCTTCATAGATGACGAAGCTAATGCCTCGCAATGCATGGACGGTCTCATCGCCAACCTGAAAATCCCGTTTGATATTCTCTAATCTGATGATCTCTTTCCGTGTCATTTCTTTTTGTCTTTGTCGCTACCCGGAGGGCCTGGCATGAAAGGACTTCTCTCCTGAGTTGCTTGGTTAGATGTAACAGGTACCTCAGCGACCAAATCAACTGCTACTTCTTCCCCATCTTCAAGACCGCTGAGGACTTCTGTTACATTGTTATTGCTCGAACCGATTGTTATGGCTCTCGGCTCCAACCGATTGCCGTTCTTAACCCAAACTAACTTTTTGCCTTCAGGTGCCGTCATTGACGCATCGGCTACAGTTATACCTAAATCCGTCAACAAAGCCGGTTCCGCGATGAAGCGAAGTGCTTTGTTTGGTATCGACAATACATTATTACGTTCCATCGTATAGATAGTGATGTTAGCCGTAAGGCGAGGCTTTAGCTTCAGATCCGGATTATCGGCGGATATAACTACCTCATAAGTAACTACGGTTGATGTAGAGGAAGAGCTCGTCCCGCTATCATCACTACTTTCTCCTAAGCGCACTTGAAGGACTTTGCCTTCAAATACATCGTTCGGATAGGCGTCTACCGTGAAGCTGACCCGCTGGCCATCCTTGACATTACCTATATCCGCTTCGTCTACATCTGCTATGATTTGCATCTTGGTCAGATCTGCGGCAATGGTAAACAGGGTAGGTGTCTCGAATCCGGCGGCAACCGTTTGTCCCTCTTCCACGGCTTTGCTGATGACCACACCATCGATAGGGCTTGTGATAGTCGCATATTCCAGATTACGCCGGACACTTACAATAGATGCCTGTGCCTCTTCGTAGTTGGCTTTTGCCTGTTCATAATTGTAGGTGGCCGTTTCAAAATCGGTTTCACTGATCAATTCTTTCTCATGCAAGACTTTACTACGTGCATAATTCTTTTCTTGATACTCGTACTCGGATTTGCTTCGGGCCAGCTGAGCCGTTGAGGCTTGCAAGGAGGCCTCGAGGGTTACCTTATCCATTTCAGCGATAAGTTGTCCGGCCTTTACCACATCGTTATAATCAACATAGAGCTTGTCAATGATGCCAGAAACCTGTGTACCGACATCAACCTCTGTTACCGGTTCGACCGTACCGGTAGCTGTAACTGAATTCGTAATAGTTGTCCGATCTACTTTTCCGGTCTCGAGGTTGATTTTGCCACCCGACTTTTTCCCGGTAAAGAGGAATACGGCTCCGGCAATAACCAACACGCTTACTACGCCAGTAAGTACAATTTTCCTGTTCATATTTTGTCTGATTTTTTTAATTCGTTTGTGAATCTGATTTTTTAACTAAGGCCGCGCGATTCACATCGCGCGGAAACCTTATAAAAGAGAGTGGAGTGAATCTACCTGTCTTAAATTGTGAGATCGACAGGTTTCTTCTGATAAATGTTCAAAAGTTGTATATTCATGATAGCCATATACTTCGCTTGTAGAACCTCTTGTTGTGCCGTCAGCAAATTGTTCTTCTCGGTCAGCATCTCCAACGTATTCTTCATTCCTAAGAAGAATTGTTCTTCGGTGAGCTGGAAGCTCTGCTGTATGTACGACAAGCGTTCTGTCGCCGAAAGATATTGACTTTGCGCCGATACAGCATCCAAGTAAATGCTCTCTACGGTTTGGAGCAATTCTTTCTGAGAGTTCAACAAGTCCAGCTGACTTGTCGTGAGAGCCAATCGGGCCTTGTTGTAGGCTGTTTTGTTCTCTCTGTTTGCAAAGATAGGAATAGAAATTGTTAATCCAATACTTTCATTGAAATTTTTCCAAATTTTATTGCCAAAATTATAATCTGTACCTGATACATGCCCTGTTCCGACCCCTGCGCTCAAGGATAACGTCGGCCAATAGCTCGATTTTGCCTGTTGCTTTTCCAGCTCGGCCATCTCGATGGCCAATTCGCTGCTCCGGATTTGCGGCATGACCGATAGTGAGGTCATGTAAATTGTTTCTTTGTCCGGCAAAGGTGTCAGAATATGCTCCTCGGCAATGTCTGGCATGTCCAGTTTTATTTCATCCATAATGTCCAGTTCCAGGAGTTGTTTTAATTGTAATTTGTAATTGTCTAAGCTCGTTTGTGCCACGACCAATTGGTACTTGTCGGTACTGTATTGGCTCTCCAATTGGGCTAAATCGACCGAGGAAATAGAACCGGCCTTGTAAAGCTCTTTGGCTCTATCTCGCTCAGCTTTAGCGGTTTCTACTGTGTTCTCGTTGATCTTTACCGATTCCATGGCATACATCACTTGCAGATAAGCCTGAACAATGGCTATCTGGATGTTGTCTTCCGTTTCTTCGGTAGATAGCTTGTCAACCTCGTTCTGAATTTTGCTTTTTTTAATCTCTTTTGTCCTCTTCCCTCCATCGAAAAGTGTCCAGTTCGCGTTCAAATTGTAATTTCCGCTATAGCTGTTGTTTTCTGTAGCATCGCTTGAAGGATAATTGACAAATCCTTGCGTTACGGAAGCGGATAAAGAGGGGAACAATTGTGCCTTGGCCAGTTCTGTATCTTCCAGCCCTGAGAGCTCACCCACGCGGCTTTGCCTTACCTGGATGTTGTTCTCCAACGCATATTCCAAACACGTTTGCAACGTCCAGCGTTCGGGGAGCTCCTGCGCGTCTAAGCAGGATGCCGAAGCCCATATAACTAATGTTGTCAGAATCGTTCGTGTCATAATCGTTCTTTTTACAGAAGCAAAACTACAACACGGATATGCGCTGTGCAATTAATATAGAATTAGGGCTTCTTTTTGCCGACCAATCCGGCTTTTTTCTCGACAAATTTTCTTCCGGGGATGATATTTGTTTGTTGGAGATAACTTTTTCAGTATGGGGTGTATAGTAAAATCAAAGAGAATAAATATGTTCATTAAACTTATCAAATCTGAATTGTTTAGAAATATTTGTTAAGTGTATTATTTTGCATTTATATTGATTAACTTATAAGGGCGGATTCGCTCATAAGCACGTAAAAATAATCTTGTCTTACGTCATTTTCCCTTTGTGACTTACGTCAATATTTTCCTTAAGCGGATGGCTGGTGGATGAAATCAATTTTTAATGTTTTAAGGCATCGGCCGTTTTTCGGAAAGATTGATTATTCTTGTCCGGATATCGGATGTTTTTTTTATGCCTATGTTTGTTCGCGTTTATGCCTATCTTTCCGGGCAAACATAGGCATAAACGCCGACAAAGATAGGCATGAATTTGGGAGGTGGATTTAACCAAAAAACTATGACCTCCCGTTAAATAAATGTATTTCACCCACTATTAAGCAACTTCCAAGCAGCATATCTGTTTTTATTACATCAAGTATAATAAATGGAGTTTCAAATTCAAAAACTAAGAAGCTGTTTGGAATTTATTCCAGCATAAATATTTTCCGAAGAAATTCAAAACAGCTTCTAAAGAACTAAAAAATAAGGTGATGATGAAAAAGAAGAATCTGATGTGTTTGTTTCTCGCGGGAACCGCTTTATTGAGCAGTTGCGAGAAGGATCCGGACTTGAGCGAGATGGACGGAGATTTTACCGTCTATACGCAATATGACTCGGATATGGACTTTGGCGGAGCTTCGACCTATTATCTGCCGGATAGTATCTTGACCACCGGACAAGGCATGCAAGCTGCTTATTGGAAGGATGAGAACGCGCAGACCCTGATCTCGCAAGTGAAAGAGGAGATGGACGGGCGCGGTTACACACGGAGCACGGAAAAAACGGGTGCCGATTTGGGGGTGCAAATTACGTATATTGAAAATACCGTCAATATGGTAGGTTTCACCGGAGGCTATTGGGATGGCTGGTGGGATCCTTATTATTGGGGGCCCTTCTGGGGCGGAGGATGGTATTATCCTTTCCCGATATCCTATCAATACAATACGGGAAATATTGTGTTGGAACTGGTAGACTTGCGTGATTCGGATGAGGGTGAATCCGGGAAGCATCTGCCCGTGGTTTGGCTGGCCAATAGCGAAGGCATGCTTTCGGGAAGTACGCGTATTGACTTGACTCTTGTACAACGTGCTATTGCGCAATCGTTTACCCAATCGTCTTACATTCAGAAACAATAAGGAGGAATAGGTATGAAAAAGAATATAATAGGCTGGGGTATTGCTTGCTTGTCTTTGATGTGTTGGAATGTAGAGGCCCGTTCTTTTACAGATGATCTGAGCTTTAATTTGGATTGGCAGATGAATGCGCCCATAGGTACGGATTATGCCGATAAAATCAGCGGATGGGGTATGAGTCTGGATGCGGGGTATGAAGTGACGCCGGACTGGACGGTAGGTCTTTTTGCCGCATTTCATACGAACCATCGCTATGTAGGAAGGGAAACTTTTCCGTTATCTTCGACCGAGACATTGACCACCGATCAGCAACAATCCGCATTTCAAGTACCGTTCGGGGCCTTCGGACGTTATTATCTGTATGATAATGGATATATCCGTCCTTATGTGGCCGGAAAGGTGGGAGCGATGTATGAGCAAAACACCACGTATCTGAATACGACCGGCTATTACGAACGTCCGTGGGGATTCTATGTGTCTCCGGAAATCGGAATGAATATCAATCCGAAGCGCTATCATCGTTACGGGTTTCATGTCGCCCTTTATTATAGCTATGCGACCAATCAAACCAATCTCTTCAATTATGTAGAGAACGGGCGCAATAATATCGGTTTCCGACTGGGTGTCTGTTTTTGATTACATCTCATGACTTCATAATAAAAGGGTGCAGATTCTTCAAAAAATCTGTGCCCTTTTTGGTTTCTGTTTTAGAAGCTGTTTTGAATTTCTTCGGAAAATAGTTATGCAGCTTTTTTTAAATTTGTTTCCGGTCTTTTTCCCCGTTCTTATTCGTCACATAGCCCGCTATGCTCCTCATAAGAACAAATAAAAATCCTCGAAAACATTCTTTACAAAAAGCTGGAATAAATTCCAAACAGCTTCTTAGT
>DWYO01000110.1 GCA_019118725.1 Candidatus Parabacteroides intestinavium
CGCTATTATACTCTGGTTTCGGACCAAATCCGGGAAAAAATGGTTGAAAAACTTGTAACTTTGCAAGAAACTTCAAAACATTAACGTATGGGAAAATTTGCGGAACGGCAAGAGGCTTTGCAGGAAGCCAAGGAATGGCATAAGGTAAGGCGGGAGAAGTTGGCCGGATATTTCTTTGATATATCGAAACTGTCTTTTGCGGGATTGGTAATCAGTCTTCTTCTTCCCTTGTTTTCTGACTTTGAGAATCAGACTATAAGAATAGTTATCTCATTTGGATTGGTATTAACAATATCGTCGGCTTTGCTGGCAAATAAAATATTGAAATGAAATGGAAGCTTTGGCAGTTGTTTATGGCGTAGGTGCTTTAATCGTAGGCGGTCTTTATCTCTGGACGTTTACCAAGTCCGGAAAGAAATGGCTGAAGAATTTGTGAGAAGGCGGAATGTTGATTCAAGATAAATAAGGAGAAGAAAGTTATGTCTCAACCTTTAGCAGAACGTTTGCGCCCGAAGACGTTGGATGAATATATCGGGCAAAAGCACTTGGTGGGTGAGGGCGCTATTTTGCGGAAGATGATTGATGCCGGACGGGTACCGTCGTTTATCCTTTGGGGACCTCCGGGGGTAGGAAAGACCACTTTGGCGCATATCATTTCACAGAAGCTGGAAGCTCCTTTTTATACATTGAGTGCGATTAATTCAGGAGTGAAAGATGTACGTGATGTAATAGATAAAGCCAAGAGCAACCGCTTCTTTAATACCGTTTCTCCCATTTTATTTATTGATGAAATCCATCGTTTCAGCAAGTCCCAGCAGGATTCGTTGTTGAATGCCGTAGAGACGGGGGTGGTTACGCTGATTGGTGCGACAACCGAGAATCCTTCGTTTGAGGTAATCCGTCCTCTGTTGTCACGTTGCCAGGTATATGTGTTGAAGCCTTTGGAAAAAGACGATTTGCTTCAACTTTTGCATCGGGCAATTACAGAAGATATCCTTTTAAAAGAGAAAAATATCCGATTAAAAGAAACGGATGCCTTATTGCGCTATTCGGGAGGGGATGCGCGAAAGTTGCTGAATATATTGGAGCTGGTGGTGTCGGCTGAAACAGGGGAGGATGTTGAGATTACAGACCGGAAAGTGACGGACCGTTTGCAGGAAAATCCGGCGGCATACGACAAAGGCGGGGAGATGCACTACGATATTATTTCGGCTTTTATCAAGTCTATTCGGGGAAGTGATCCGGATGCGGCGATATATTGGTTGGCACGTATGGTTGCGGGCGGTGAGGATCCGAAATTTATAGCCCGGCGTCTTTGCATTTCGGCTGCCGAAGATATCGGATTGGCCAATCCGAATGCCTTGTTGCTTGCCAATGCCTGCTTTGATACGGTGCAGAAGATTGGTTGGCCGGAAGGAAGGATACCGCTGGCGGAAACAACAATTTATTTGGCCTGCAGCCCGAAGAGCAATTCGGCGTATATGGCGATTAATTCGGCGTTGGAGCTGGTGAATAAAACGGGCAACTTACCTGTCCCGCTGCATTTGCGCAATGCGCCTACCCAACTGATGAAAGAGCTGGATTACGGTAAGGAATATAAGTATGCCCACGATTATGAAAATCATTTTGTCAAGCAAGATTACCTGCCGAAAGAGGTAAATGGCCAACGTATCTGGCACGGGCAAGAGAATCCGGCGGAGCATAAATTGATAGAGCAAATGCGTAAATTATGGGGAAATCGCTTCTGAAATGAAAATTTTCTGAGAAAATATTTGTTTTTTCATAAATAATACTTACTTTAGGCGCTGTTTCAATGTCAGACCAATGTCTGACAAAATGTTACATTATTAAAAAGTATTGCACATGAAGAAGCACAATTTTTATGCAGGTCCTTCTATCCTGAGCGAGTATACCATTAAGAATACAGCTGCTGCGGTAGAAAATTTTGCGGGAATGGGATTGTCAATCTTGGAAATCTCGCATCGTAGTAAAGAATTTGTAGCCGTTATGGATGAGGCTCAAGCGCTTGTTAAAGAGCTTTTGGAACTCCCGGAGGGTTATGAAGTGGTCTTTTTAGGAGGAGGAGCCAGTATGCAGTTCTGTATGGTTCCGTATAACTTGTTAAATAAAAAAGCTGCCTATTTAGATACGGGAACCTGGGCTTCAAAGGCAATAAAAGAAGCGAAGCTGTTTGGTGAAGTAGATGTAGTCGCTTCTTCGAAAGATAAGAATTATACCTATATTCCGAAGAACTATTCTGTGCCTGAAGATGCGGATTATTTCCATATCACAACCAATAATACGATTTATGGAACAGAGTTGAGAGAGGATCCGGATGTGAAGACCCGTCTGGTCGCAGATATGTCATCGGATATATTCTCCCGTCCGATAGATGCTTCCAAATATGATGTCATTTATGCCGGTGCGCAAAAGAATCTGGCTCCTGCGGGAGTTACCTTGGTCATTGTCCGTAAGGATGCATTAGGCCATGTGGATCGTCCGATTCCGACGATGTTGAATTATCAGACTCATGTAGACAAAGGTTCGATGTTCAATACGCCTCCTGTATTGCCGATTTATTCCGCTCTTCAGACATTGAAATGGTATAAAGAGCAGGGCGGTATTGCTGCCATGGAAAAGAAAGATAAGGAAAATGCCGCTATCTTGTATGACGAAATAGACCGGAATAAATTGTTCAGAGGGACAGTTGCGCCGGAAGACCGTTCGATTATGAATGTTTGCTTTGTGATGAATGACGAATATAAGGATTTGGAAGCTGACTTCAATGCTTTTGCCGCAACGAAAGGAATCGTTGGTATTAAAGGGCATCGTTCGGTTGGGGGCTTCCGTGCCTCTCTGTATAACGCTATGCCGAAGAGCAGCGTGGAAGTATTGATAGAAGCTATGAAAGAATTTGAAAAACAACATTGATTATGGCCCGTATATTAATAGCTACAGAAAAGCCTTTTGCCGCGATAGCTGTAAAAGGTATCCGTGAGGTCGTAGAACAAGCTGGCGATGAGTTGGTCTTATTGGAACGATATACGGAGAAATCACAACTGCTGGATGCAGTCAAGGATGTGGATGCCTTGATTATCCGGAGTGATAAAGTGGATGCTGAAGTGCTGGATGCCGCTAAACAGCTGAAGATAGTAGTTCGTGCCGGAGCTGGTTATGACAATGTGGATTTGGATGCCGCTACAGCTCATGGCGTATGCGTGATGAATACACCGGGACAGAATTCTAACGCGGTGGCCGAACTGGCTTTTGGCTTGATGGTTATGGCTGTCCGTAATTTCTATAACGGTACATCCGGCTCGGAGTTGAAAGGAAAGAAATTGGGAATCCATGCGTTCGGCAATGTGGGCCGTAATGTAGCGCGTATCGCTAAAGGGTTCGGTATGGAAATTTATGCTTATGACGCTTTTTGTCCGAAGGAGGTTATTGAGGAAGCTGGTGTCATAGCGGTCGATTCAGCGGAGAAATTATATGAGACCTGTAATGTCATCTCTTTACATATCCCTGCTACGGCAGAAACTAAGAATTCCATCGGAGATGCCTTGGTGGGAAAGATGCCGAAAGGTGGATTGCTGGTCAATACCGCTCGCAAAGAGGTTATCAACGAATCGGAACTCATCCATCTGATGGAAGAACGTCCGGATCTGAAGTATGTAACCGATATCATGCCGGTTGCTCATGAAGAGTTTGCCGCTAAGTTCGCAGGCCGCTACTTCTCTACTCCGAAGAAGATGGGTGCTCAGACAGCCGAGGCGAATATCAATGCCGGTATTGCTGCAGCTAAGCAGATCGAAGGCTTCTTGAAAGAAGGATGTGAACGGTTCCGAGTAAATAAATAATATCTTTCCCCGATATCATGGCTACAATTAAACCATTCAGAGGCTTGCGTCCGCCTAAGGAGTTGGTAGAGCAAGTGGCTTCCCGTCCGTATGACGTCCTTAACTCAGAGGAGGCGCGGATGGAGGCTGCAGGGAATGAAAAGTCGCTGTATCATATTATCCGGCCGGAAATTGATTTTCCTGCCGGGACGGATGAGCATGCCCCTGAAGTATATCAGAAAGCCGCCGAAAACTTCCGGAAATTTCAGGAAAAAGGCTGGCTGGTACAAGATCCGAAAGCGTGTTATTATGTCTATGCGCAGACAATGCATGGCAAAACACAGTTTGGATTGGTGGTATGTGCTTATGTCCCGGATTATATGGAAGGGATCATCAAGAAGCATGAACTTACCCGTCGCGATAAAGAGGAAGACCGCATGAAGCATGTCCGTGTATGTAATGCGAATATAGAACCGGTATTCTTTGCTTATCCGGAAGATGAGGATCTGGATAAAATCATCTGGAAATATACGGCAACAGAGCCGGAATACGATTTTATAGCTCCGATAGATGGTTTTGGTCATACGTTTTGGGTGATTGACAAAGAGGAGGACATCCGTAAGATCACGGAGATTTTTGCTCGAATACCGGCGCTGTATATAGCCGACGGGCATCATCGTTCGGCCGCAGCCGCGCTGGTAGGGGCTGAGAAAGCGAAAGAGAATCCGAATCATCGGGGAGATGAAGAGTATAATTATTTTATGGCGGTGTGTTTCCCGGATAAACAACTGACGATTATTGATTATAACCGGGTGGTGAAAGACCTGAATGGCCTGACTCCACAAGAGTTCTTGATTCGTCTTTCCAAGAATTTTGAGGTGAAGGATATGGGAACGGCTATTTATAAACCGCAGGCATTACATAATTTTTCGCTTTATCTGGAAGGACATTGGTATTCGTTGACCGCTAAACCGGGGACTTATAAGGATGATGATCCGATTGGGGTATTGGATGTAACCATTTCTTCCACGCTTATTCTGGATGAAATATTGGGAATAAAAGACCTGCGGACTGATAAGCGTATCGACTTCGTAGGAGGAATCCGTGGACTGGGCGAATTGAAACGGCGGGTAGATAGCGGAGAAATGAAAATGGCATTGGCTCTTTATCCCGTTACCATGAGGCAACTGATGGACATCGCTGATACCGGCAATATCATGCCGCCTAAGACCACTTGGTTTGAACCCAAACTAAGGTCGGGATTGGTTATTCATAAGTTGGAGTAACGTAAACTGAAAGCTGAAAATTGAAAGTTGAAAATTGAAAGTTGAAAATTGAAAGTCAAGTATAGGGAACTTTCAGTTTTCAACTTTCTTTTTTTAACCCAAATCGGTCAGTAGACTTTGGGTAGATTGCCCCCTTATGTCTTGCGGATTGCTTTTCGGCTTGCAGAAGGCGTAGCGGGCTACGTCGAGGCAAGCCGGGAAGCAAGATGCTGGCAGAAGGGGGCAAAATACCCGAAGAGCTTTCTTTCAGAAAAAAAAGAACCGTTGAGCGGTCTAATGGCCGATTGGGGTTAAAGTAGCAGAGAACTGTCCCCGTAGCTCAGGAACCGGAAGTCATGGCTTAGGGCATAGTCGTAAATAGAACGCCAATTTCCTTTGACAAATGCAGAGATAAGCAGAAGGAGCGTGCTCTTGGGCTGATGGAAATTGGTAATGATACCGCGTACAATCTGGAACGTGTACCCGGGAGCGATGATGATTTGTGTTGCTGTCACCAGCTTGTCTGCTCCGCGTCGCTCTAAATAATCCAGGATATTTTGCAAAGCCTTTTCCGCGCTCAGGGTATTGTTGCCATCCTCATAAGGCATCCATTGTTTGACTACGAGTTCTTCCGAGGTTGCGTTCGGATTCTTCTCCAATTCTATACCTATATAATATAAGCTCTCCAAAGTACGGACGGAAGTTGTCCCTACAGCGATGATTTTTCCTAAATTTTGCTGGATACGCTGGATGGAACTGCGTTGTACCGAGATAAATTCGGTATGCATCTCGTGTCCCTCTATCGTTTCACTCTTTACCGGTTTGAATGTTCCGGCGCCTACATGCAATGTGACCTCCTCCCGTCCGATTCCGTGTGCGTCGATATCGGCCAAGACTTCCGGCGTGAAATGCAATCCGGCGGTAGGAGCGGCAACCGAGCCTTTGATTTTGGAGTAGACCGTCTGGTAGGTTTGCAGGTCGCTTTTCTGGGTCTCGCGGTGAAGATAAGGAGGAATAGGCAAGACTCCGGCTGCATCCAACAAATCAGCGAAAGTATATTTCGGATTGTCCCAGGAGAACTCGATCAGATGGCTGTCACCGTGACTTTCTTTTTTTTCGGCGTGTAAGATAACGGTCTCGCCTTGAATGACAACCGGTTTGCTCAATAGGCCCTCTTTCCATTTTTTCAGGTTCCCGACTAAGCAAGTCCAGCTGCACCGCTCTGTTTGTTGGAAAATCAAGGCATAGTCGTGTGGCTGGGCCGGCTCAAGGCAGAACACTTCGATACGTGCTCCGGTAGGTTTTTGGAAGAGCAAGCGTGCCTGAATCACCCGGGTGTTATTGAATACCATCAGCGAGTCCTTGGGCAAATACTCGGTGATGTGCTTGAAGACAGTCTCCCCGATTTCACCATTCCGGTAAAGCAACAGCTTGGATTCGTCCCGTTTCTGAAGCGGAAATTTGGCTATGCGTTCATCCGGCAAGGGATAGTCAAATGCTTCCATTCGTATTTCTTGTGTCTTTGTACTCATCTCTTTCTGTTTTTTGAAGTGCAAAATTACATATATTATATTACTTTTGTAGGAAAATAGGAGAGAAGTTGAAATTTAGAGTTTTCTAAATTCAAACTCCCTGCATCTAACTAAAAGTAAACAAATATGGCTATAAAAATTGGTGATAAAGTCCGTTTCCTGAATACAACCGGAGGCGGTATTGTTCGTGGCTTTAATGGGAAAGACCAGGTATTGGTGGAAGATGAAGACGGATTTGAGATTCCGGCGTGGATTCGGGAATGCGTAGTGGTGGGCGAAGGTCCGCAGGTGCATAGCTCGAATAAGCCCCAAAGCAATGCGGCGGAGATGGAAAAGCAAATCCTCAGTACTCGTCAGCAACCGGACGAGAAGGAAGAGGTTATTGAAGAGACCCCGGAAGGCGAACGCCTGAATGTTTATCTGGCCTATCTCCCGACCGACCCGAAGGCTATCCAGCAATGCGGGTATGAGGCTTATTTTGTGAATGACAGCAATTATTATCTCTATTTCAACTATATGAATCGGGAAAATAATAGCTGGACAAGCCGTTATAATGGGCAGATCGAACCGAATACAAAGATTTTCCTGGAAGAATTTGAAAAGAAAGACCTGAACCAGCTGGAGCGGATATGTGTGCAACTGATAGCTTTCAAGAAGGATAAGCCCTTTACGTTGAAGAATGCCATTTCGGTGGAACTGCGCCTGGATACGGTGAAATTCTATAAGTTGCATTGCTTTATGGAAAATGATTTCTTTGACGAGGAGGCGATTATTTGCCCGATAGTCCGGGGAGATTTGCCGGAACGTGAGATGTTGGTCTCAGCTTCTGATATCCAGACTGCCATGCAACAGAAGGAACGGAAAGAGCAGCACAAGGCACCGCAAGCACAATCTATTGTCAAGAAGAAAGAGGCGAACTCTTCTATCCTGGAAGTGGATCTGCATATTGATGAGCTATTGGATGATACGACCGGCATGAGCAATACGGACATGTTGAACTATCAGCTGGATAAATTCCGGGAGGTGATGGACCGTTATGCCCATAATACCGGGCAGAAGATTATATTCATCCATGGAAAAGGAGAGGGGGTATTGCGGAAAGCTATTGAGAAAGAATTGAATACCCGCTATAAACAGCATTATTACCAAGATGCTTCTTTCCGGGAATATGGTTTTGGGGCGACAATGGTGACGATTAAGTGATGTATGATAGAGACCGAACGTAAATTCTTGGTAAAGGGGAATTTCCTTCCGGATACTTATGCCCGGCGGCGCATTGTGCAAGGATATATCTGCTCGGCGCCGGGCAGGACTGTGCGGGTGCGTATCCGGGAGAATGAATGTTTCCTGACCATAAAGGGGGCTTCGGACGAAAAGGGAATGAGCCGTTATGAGTTTGAACAGGCCATTCCGATGGAGGATGCCGAACAGCTGCTTGAACTTTGTGAGCCGGGGACTATCGATAAAGTCCGTTATCTGGCGCGGATCGGGAATCATACGTGGGAGATAGATGTCTTTCACGGAGAGAATGAGGGATTGGTACTGGCAGAGATCGAATTGGCTTCGGAAGATGAATCTTTTGAAAAACCGGATTGGCTGGGTGAGGAGGTAACCGGAGACCGGCGTTATTATAATTCTCAACTGACGAAAAATCCCTATCGGAACTGGAAAAATATCCCTTGAAAAAAGGACAAACGCAAAATGTAAAAGAGATGAGAAAATTAGTAGCACTTTTGGCATCTGCCCTATTTGTTCTGCCCCTGCAAGCGGACGAAGGCATGTGGCTTTTGCCGCTTTTGAAAGAGCAGAAGATGGACGAGATGAAAGAACTCGGACTGAAATTGCAGGATTATGATATTTATAGCCCGGAACAGGCGTCGTTGAAAGATGCCGTTGTGATATTCGGAGGTGGTTGTACGGGCGAGGTGGTTTCGCCCGATGGATTGGTCCTTACGAACCATCATTGCGGCTATGATGCGATTCAGACGCATAGTTCGGTGGAGCACGACTACCTGACCGATGGATTTTGGGCGACAACGCGCGAACAGGAATTGCCCAATGAAGGACTTACCGTAACGTTTATCGATAAGATTGAGGATGTCACAACGTATGTGAAGGCGGAGCTGGCGAAAGATAAGGACCCGGACAGCATGAATTTCCTTTCGCCTAAGTTCCTGAACGGATTGGCGAAGAAGCGGGTAGGCGAGAAATTTCTGCAAGACAATCCGGGTACAGAGGTGGAGATATTACCTATCTTCGACGGGAATCAGTATTATATGTTTACCAAGAAGATCTATTCGGATATCCGCTTGGTAGGAGCGCCCCCGTCGGCTATCGGCAAGTTTGGGGCAGATACGGACAACTGGATGTGGCCGCGTCATACAGGTGACTTTTCGGTTTTCCGCATTTACGCGGACAAGAACGGGAATCCGGCGGAATATTCGGAGGATAATGTGCCGCTCCGTCCGAAACGGTGGATGAAAATTTCCATCAAAGGCTTTGAGGAAGGTGATTTTGCCATGATTATGGGATTCCCCGGGCGGACCAATCATTTCTATACCTCGTGGGAGGTGGCTGAACGGAGGGATATCGACAATACCGTGCGTATTCATATCCGCGAATTGCGTCAGGAGGCCATGCTGGAAGAGATGCTGAAGGATCCGAAGGTGCGCATTCAATATGCCAGCAAATATGCAGGCTCGGAGAACGCCTATAAGAATGCTATCGGCAGCAACTGGGCCATCAACAAACGGGACTTTGAGGCGGTGAAGCGTGCCGAACAGGAAGCGCTGGTGGCTTGGGGCAAAGAGCGCAATCAGCCGCAATACGAAGAGGCGTTGCAGGCTTTGCAAAAGATGGTAGCCGACCGGAAAGAGTTACGTTTCCGGAAATGGATGCTGGACGAGGCGCTTCTGCGGGGGATAGAATTTACATCGGTTCCTACGCAGGTGGATTCCTTGAAAGCCGCGTTGCAGGATGGGGATGAGAGCGAAACGCGAAAACAGCTGGATAAGTTGCGTGCGGCATTTGACCGTTTCTTTGATAAAGACTATGCGCCGGATGTAGACCGGAAGATAGCGAAGGTGATGTTGGCGGAGTATTGCCGGTTGGTGAAGGCGGATGCACATC
Source organism: Candidatus Parabacteroides intestinavium (assembly GCA_019118725.1). Lineage (GTDB taxonomy): Bacteria > Bacteroidota > Bacteroidia > Bacteroidales > Tannerellaceae > Parabacteroides > Parabacteroides intestinavium. Next base: position 9,763 of record DWYO01000110.1, read on the forward strand.
CGGACTATTTCGCGACGATTGATTCGGACTATCAGGGGGATGTGTCTGCTTTTGTGGATGCGGTGTTTCGGAAATCCATCTATGGAAGCCGGAAGAACTTCGAGGCATTTGCCGCTCATCCGACTGCCGAGGCGTTGGAGAATGACCCGATGATTCAGTTCGCCCTGTCGGTCAAGGCTGAACAGAAAGCCCTGAACAACGCGTTGCAACAATTTGATGACGGGTATAGCCGGGCGCATCATACTTATGTGGAGGGACTGATGAGGATGAATGACCCGGCGGATATGTGGCCGGACGCCAACTTTACGCTGCGTCTGACCTACGGACAGGTGAAGGGGTATAGCCCGCGCGACTGTGCCTATTACGGATGCCAGACCACTTTGGACGGGGTGATGGAGAAAGAGGACTCGACCAACTGGGAGTTTGTTGTTCCGAAGCGCCTGAAGGAGTTATACAACGCCAAAGACTTCGGGCCGTATGGGTTGAAGAACGGAAAGATGCCTGTTGCCCTTTGTGCCACAACGCATACTACCGGAGGTAATTCGGGAAGTCCGGTAATGAACGCGGATGGCGAACTGATCGGTATTAATTTTGACCGGAACTGGGAAGGGGTAGGAGGCGATATTGAGTATCTGCCCGACTATCAGCGCAGCATTATCGTAGATATCCGCTACGTTTTATTCCTTATTGATAAATATGCCGGTGCGGATTATCTGATAAAGGAGATGGATATAGTCAAGTAGACGGAAAATTGAAAGTTGAAAATGGAAAGTTCCAAAAGGTATTATCCGGAATTCTCAATTTTCAACTTTCAAGTTCTGATTTTTCAATTCTCCATCGAGATTACCCTTGCCGGGTTTCCATTCGCTGCTTTCCATATCTGCCAGAAGACCGTTAGCAGTACGACAAGTACCGTCCCGATTAATACCCCGCAAAGCAATCCGCCGGAAACGGTAATCCGATACGCATATCCTTGCAACCATTCCGTCATGATATAATAAGCCAAAGGCAATGCGATGATGCCGGAAATAACGACCAGCAAGATATATTCGCGGAAGAATATCCGGATAATGTCTTTTATCTCTGCTCCCATCACCTTGCGGATGGCAATCTCTTTCC
>DWYO01000003.1 GCA_019118725.1 Candidatus Parabacteroides intestinavium
GATGATAGAATATAATTACTTTATATGCCATTTTTATTGTAATTTTCCATGTTTCGTAATATAATTTTATCCGTCAAACATGACAACTCCGGAAGAAGCCCTGAAGACCACTTTTGATTTTGTCTGTAAAATCATGCCATGCTGCTTTAATCAGTCTGTTTTTGATTTTGTCTATCATCAGTACGGCATTTGCCGTATGTATACTGAAGAAAATCCACAGGATTTCCGTCTTCCACATAGAGTGAAGCCTGCTAAGCTCACTCCCTTTAAAACTCTTGCGATATTTTTCCAGAATATCTTCTCCCCTCCCCTCGTTTAGGCTGCTGAATTTTATTTCCGGGGGAACACCTAAAGATACAAAAAACCAACTAATCCGCAATGCTTTGTGTACGAATTAGTTGGCTGATTTTATGTTATTTAAATGAATGTCCCTAATCAATCAATCTCCTCGTCTGCTTCATAGCCACCCATTTCGCGGATTGCATTTTTCAGCATGACATATTGCTGGAAGAGGTGGTTGACAGGGATTTCTCCCTCTTCGTAATTGTGCATCGGGCTCTTCAGGAAGAAGCTTAAGAAGCGCTGGATGCCATAACGGCCTGCACGAGCGGCCAGATCGCTCAACAATACCAGATCTAAGCACAATGGCGCAGCCAGGATGGAGTCACGGCAAAGGAAGTTGATCTTGATTTGCATCGGATAACCCATCCAACCGAAAATATCGATATTATCCCAGCCTTCTTTATTATCATTGCGTGGCGGATAATAGTTGATACGTACTTTATGGTAATAATCAGTATAGAGATCCGGTTGTTCTTCCGGTACCAGAATAGATTCCAGCGTAGAGAGCTTGCTGACTTCCTTAGTATGGAAATTGGCTGGTTCATCCAGCACCAGACCATCCCGGTTCCCTAAGATATTGGTAGAGAACCATCCCGAAAGGCCTAAGCAACGTGTGCCGATAATCGGTGCGAAACCGGACTTAACCAAGGTCTGACCGGTCTTGAAATCCTTTCCGGCAATAGGCATCTTGGTCTTTTCGGCCATTTCCCACATAGCAGGGATATCGACCGTAGTATTCGGAGCACCCATAATAAACGGAGCCCCTTCGGCCAGAGCCGCGTATGCGTAACACATAGACGGAGCGATATGTTCGCGGTCATCATTCTTCATAGCCTGCTCTAATGCTGCCAAGGAGCCATGAACCTCTTCGCATACCGGAACGTAAATCTCGGTAGAGGCCGCCCACAAAACAACAACACGGCTGCATCCGTTCTTTTCCTTGAAATCGCGGATATCCTTGCGTAGAGCCTCGACCATGTCCCAGCGAGTAGCGCAATCTTTTACGTTATTCCCTTCCAAACGTTTCGCATAGTTATGGTCGAAAGCTGCTTTCATCGGAACAATCTTTTCCAGTTCGTCTTTTACCGGATTGATGTCCTTTTCTTTTAATACCTCTGCATTGATAGCTGATTCGTAAGCATTTGCCGGATAAACATCCCATGCGCCGAACACGATGTCATTCAAATCTGCCAACGGAACAATATCTTTATAATGAAGGTATTTTTTGTTGGCGCCACGTCCTACGCGGATTTTGTCATACTGTGTCATCGAGCCTACCGGTTTGGCCAGGCCTTTGCGTACCATCAGCACGCCCGTCATAAAGGTAGTGGCTACTGCCCCTAATCCAACACACAACACACCAAGCTTTCCGGTGGCTGGTTGTACTTGCATATTTTCCATTTCTTCAGATATAAATTTATATATTTCATTCGAAGTCACAAAAGTAAGGCTTTATTCTGTGAAAGTTTATCCTATTTATCGTTTTTTCTTGTCAAAAATGAATCTTTATCTTTTGAACACGAATTTTATGCCTATATTTCTATTTTTTATGACTGAATTTGCTCTACCAATTGTTCGAAATTGATTTTGTCGATGGCTTTATTCCGCACTTTACTCCGATAGCTATAAATTGTAGCCAAGGAATAACGCAAGAAACGGGCTATCTTAGTGCTATCTGTGATGCCTAAACGAATCAGTGCGAAGATACGAAGTTCGGTGGATAGAAGTTCGCCCGGTTTGGGCTCAAGTCTTTCGTCTTCGCGAAGCAGGGCATTGAATGACTCGACAAAATGAGGAAACATGCTGAGGAAGGTTTCGTCAAAACTTTTATAGAATTTTTCCCGTTCCTCACCGATAAAGGCTTCCGACTTGATGGCCTTGAACAACTCTTTAAGGTTCGAGGTAATCGCCAGATTTTCCAATGTGCGCCGATAATTTTCCATCTTATCCAAATACATGGTACATTGATCCAAATAGTGTACGATATACTCTTGTTTGATGGAATTGGCGGAGGACAGCTCTTGATTTACGCGTGATAGCTCCCGGTTTACTTGTGAGAGTTGCCGGTTCAGATCCTGAAGTTTTGCATTGATGAGGCTCAGCTCCTGGCGCGCGGTGCGTAATTTCTGCATTTGCCGGTAAACATATACTATAGCGGCCAGCAGGAAAAAGAGGAGGATTGTGATGGAAACGAAGAGCACTTGCCTCAAGGCCTCTTCGCTTTGCGCCTTCAGGCGATAGGCCTTGTCGATAATCGGATAGGTCTGGGTGATGCTGATCGTCCTGAAGCGTGCGTTACAAAAAACAGCATCGTCCATCGAACAATTCAAATATTTGTAGGCACGTTCGATGTCCCCCATATTATAAAGGAGAAACGCTAATTTGTGTAAGGAAATATATTCCTTGATGGAAAGCTCCAAATCAACGATAGCGGATTTGGCCAGGTAAAAGACTTCCCGTTCCTTGTTACCCATCCCTTCGTAGGCCGAAGCCAGATCAAATGCCACCAGTCCTTTCAGATGACCGGTCTGGTAAGAGGCCGGAATATTTTCCAAGATGGCTATTGCCTCCGTGTATTTCTTTTGGGCCGTAAAGCGCCCTGCCAAGGCTCTCTGATAGATAGGGCTGTCTTTGGGATAGATAGCCAAAAGCGTATCGCTATAGGCCGATGCCGTCCGGGCATATTTATTCTGCTCTTCGGTCGTAAGGGAATATTCCGAGATCAGATAATAGATGGCACTATATAATTGTAGATAGCGCTCTACCTGTTCGGAGGTCAGTTTGTCGCGCTCTACCGCCTCCAGGGCTTCAATGGACTCTTTATACATCCCCATCGTAGAGAAAAGTTGGGCTTGGTCCATCCGGACATCGTTCATGCAATCCCAAGTCAGCCGTCCGGAAAGTTTCCGTTTTAAGTTGACATAATTCATGGCCGAATCGGTTTGGTAATTATAATATTGCTTGAACAGGCGGTCATAAATCTGATAGAGCACAGAGTCATTCCCAGCCAAGGGAATGGATTCCTTCAGGCGGTTTAGCTTTTGCTCTTTTTGTGCGTCATATTCTTTCCGGTTATTGATGATTCTGTCTAATTGC
>DWYO01000111.1 GCA_019118725.1 Candidatus Parabacteroides intestinavium
TGTTGACCGGAACGGAAATCAAATCTATCCGATTGGGAAAGGCCAGTCTGGTAGATACGTTTTGCATTGTGGAGAAAGGCGAATTATGGGTGAAGAATATGTATATCGCTGAGTATTTCTATGGGACTTACAATAATCATAATGCACGACGTGACCGAAAATTGCTCCTTACGAAGAAGGAACTCCGTAAGATAGCTTCGGCTGTCAAAGCCAGCGGGTTCACAATTGTCCCGACCCGATTGTTTATTAATGAACGTGGATTGGCAAAGGTAATCATAGCTATTGCACGAGGTAAAAAGGAATATGACAAACGGGACTCGATAAAGGATCGTGATGATAAGCGTGAGATGGCACGCGCTTTCCAACATTGAAGACAGGAAATAAGTTGACTCGTAAACAGGTTGACAAGGTTTCTTTGTTTACCTGCCATCTGAGGCCTTGTTCCCTGAAATCTTGTCAACTTTAAAACATAAATATATGGACAAAACAACATTTATCGCTCTATTGAAAGAACGCATCCTGATTCTGGATGGCGGCATGGGGACGATGATTCAACGATATAATCTGACCGAAACAGATTACCGGGGTGAGACGTATAAAGATTTTCCCGGAATGCTTAGAGGAAATAACGATTTGCTTTGTATTACCCGTCCGGATGTGATTGCTGCAATTCATCGGCAATATGTGGAGGCTGGTGTTGATATCTTCACAACCAATACGTTCAACGCCAATGCAATCTCATTGGAGGATTACGGTATGGCTGGCGAGGTACGTGCCATTAATTTGGCCGGTGCACGTCTGGCACGTAATGTGGCGGATAATTATATGGCAGAACATCCGGAAAGACAGCTTTTTGTAGCGGGGTCGGTAGGACCGACTAATAAGACTGCATCAATGAGTCCGGATGTGAGTAATCCGGCTTATCGGGCGGTAACCTATCGGGATTTATACCAGGCGTATAAAGAACAAATAGAAGTGTTGGTAGAGGGCGGAGTCGATATTATCCTTTTCGAAACAACGTTTGATACGTTGAATGTGAAAGCCGGGCTGGAGGCAGTAGATTGTGTCCTTTCAGAACAAGGTAAAGATTTGCCGGTGATGGTATCGTTGACACTTGCCGGGCAAGGTGGACGCACGTTATCCGGGCAGACCCTTTCTGCTTTTGTCGCTTCGGTTATGCATGCCAACATGGTCAGTATAGGATTGAATTGTTCGTTTGGGGCGAAGGATATGAAACCCTATTTGGAGGAATTGGCCCGGATCGCACCTTGTTATATCAGTGCTTATCCCAATGCGGGATTGCCCAATAGCTTCGGAGGATATGATGAAACTCCGGGAACAATGGCCGAACATGTAAAGCCTTTCGTTGAGGAGGGGCTGGTGAATATCTTAGGAGGGTGCTGCGGTACGACACCGGAGCATATTGCTAAGTTCCCGGAATTGATACGGGGAGCTCGTCCTCATGTGCCGGTTGAAAAGCCGAAAGGATTGTTTCTTTCGGGATTGGAATTATTAACGATTGATGATTCGCAGACGTCAGATGGAAATCGGTTTACAGTGATTGGTGAACGGTGTAATGTGGCCGGTTCACGAAAATTCCTTCGGTTGATCAAAGAAAAGAATTATGAAGAGGCGTTGTCTATTGCCCGTAAGCAGGTAGAAGATGGAGCGCAAATCATAGACATCAATATGGATGATGGGCTGCTGAATGCTGAAAAGGAGATGACTACCTTTTTGAATTTAATAGCCTCTGAGCCGGATATAGCCCGTGTTCCGATCATGATTGATTCATCTCAATGGAATGTTATAGAGCAGGGATTGATGTGTGTGCAAGGAAAATGTATTGTCAATTCTATTTCCTTAAAAGAAGGAGAGGACGTTTTCCTTCATCGGGCGAAGCGTATCAAGCAATTGGGGGCAGCTACTGTTGTTATGGCTTTTGACGAAAAAGGACAGGCCGATACGTTTGAACGGAAAATAGAGGTTTGTGAACGGGCTTACCGATTGTTGATGAGCATCGATTTTAATCCGGAGGATATTATCTTCGACCCGAACGTGCTTGCTGTGGCAACAGGAATAGAAGAGCATGATCGGTATGCGTTTGACTTTATCCGCTCGGTAGGGTGGATAAAGCAAAATCTTCCTGGTGCGAAGGTGAGCGGAGGCATCAGTAATCTGTCATTTTCTTTCCGAGGCAATAATTATGTGCGTGAGGCCATGCATACGGTGTTCCTTTATCATGCTATCCAGCAGGGAATGGATATGGGTATCGTGAATCCTTCATCTACTTTAGTATATGAAGATATAAACCGGGAATTGCGTACTCTTTTGGAAAATGTCATTCTTTACCGGAAGCAGGATGCGGCCGAGAGTCTGATACAATGGACCGTCGCTAATTCTCAAATTGCCTCACAAAAGAAAGAGACAGAGGTCGAGGCTACCAATGTTCATTTATCCCTTGAAGAACGTTTGGCTCAATCGTTGATTAAAGGTGTCAGCGATCATTTGGAGGACGATTTGCGTGAGGCCTTGCAAAAATATTCGCATGCGGTGGACATTATAGATGGACCGTTGATGGACGGTATGAATAGAGTTGGCGAATTGTTTGGTGCCGGTAAAATGTTTTTGCCACAGGTGGTCAAAACAGCCCGTACCATGAAAAGAGCTGTTGCCATATTACAACCGGCTATTGAAGCCGAGAAAAAGGCTTCCGGTTCAACCCGGGCAGGAAAAATCGTTTTTGCTACCGTAAAAGGTGATGTGCATGATATCGGTAAGAATATTGTATCGATCGTTTTGTCGTGCAATAATTATGAAGTGATAGATCTGGGGGTGATGGTTCCGGCTGAGACAATCATTGAGACCGTCAAAAGGGAAAGACCGGATATCCTTTGCCTGTCGGGATTGATTACGCCTTCACTGGAAGAAATGGTGCATGTTACAGATGAAATGCAAAAGGCAGGTTTGCATATTCCGATTATGGTGGGCGGTGCGACTACTTCTAAATTGCATACAGCATTGAAGATAGCTCCTCATTATAATTATCCGGTGATTCATGTTTCAGATGCTTCCCAAAATCCGCTGATTGCGGCTAAGCTACTGAATGCATCTACGCGAGATGGTTATATTGAAGAATTGAACAAGGAATATCAGTCACTTCGCAATGCGATGGAGAAAAGACACGAGGTTTTGGTGCCCTTGAAAGAGGCTCGCCGGAAGAAGGTGAATATAGATTGGGCGCTTTATGAACCGGTAAAGCCCCGGTATATGGGTGTGCATTGTCTTTCTCCTATTGAAATTGGTGAGGTTATACCTTATATTCATTGGAGTCTCTTTTTCCATGCCTGGAAGTTGGACGGGAAATATGAGGGTATAACCCAAGTGCATGGTTGTGATGCTTGTAGGGCTGCTTGGATAGCTGATTTTCCTGAAGAACAGCGGGGAAAAGCGTCCGAAGCAATGCAGCTTTATAAGGATGCCAACCGGCTTTTGTCTCAGTTGAAGGATTTGGGAGCCGAATATTGCAAAGCTGTCTTTGGTATCTTCCCAGCAGTCAGTTTAGGTGATAGTTTGCGGATTGGTGAGCTTACCTTGCCTTTGTTACGTCAGCAGGTTCAACATGATGGGGCTTATAAGTGCTTGGCGGATTATGTTATGCCACAAGCAGAGGAACGGACTGATTATGTAGGGGCTTTTGCCGTTACGGGAGGTTCTGGATTTGAATATCTGAAAGAAAAATTTGAACAAGAGGGGGATACTTATCGGGCTATGTTGCTCCAGACTCTCACTGACCGTCTTGCTGAAGCTACAGCGGAATACCTTCACCGAAAAGTTCGAATGGAATATTGGGGATATGCTCCTCATGAAAATTTGGATATGAAGGATTTATTCCAGGTAAAATATGCCGGGATACGTCCGGCGATCGGTTACCCATCCTTACCGGATCAATGGCTCAATAAAGAGTTGGATAAGTTATTGAACTTTTCACAAATCGGAATCCGGCTGACCGAAAATGGGGCAATGCAACCGACGGCTTCAATCAGTGGATTGTTCATAGCTCATCCGCAGAGCGATTATTTCATGGTGGGCCATATCGATGAGGAACAGTTCCAGGATTATGCTGCCCGTCGTGGATTATCGGAAAAAACAGCTCGGAAAGTCTTAAGTAAAAATATAGAATAACAAAACTTATAAACTTATTCCCTATTTATGCGGTTAATAGATTAATATCCATTATTTTGAATTAAAAAGCTGAAATAAATAGCTTTTCTTATTTTTTA
>DWYO01000112.1 GCA_019118725.1 Candidatus Parabacteroides intestinavium
TCCAATTCCAATGTCAATAAATTGTTGAAAGTGCTGGCACGAATGGCTCGCATTGACAAACGGATCTCATTTCACACCGCAAGACATACCTTTGCTACGCTTTTGTTGTATCGGGGGGCACAGATTACCACGGTGCAACGGTTGTTGGGTCATAAGAGTATCCGGACGACTGAAATTTATAGTGCTATTATGGATATGACTGTGATCCGTGATCTGAAAGGAGTTAAGCGAGGCAGAAAAAATTCAAGAACGAACTTCTGACTCGGAAAATAGTGTAGGGACATTTAGAAAGAGGGTATTCGGTCGGTTTCTGCTGACAAAATGCCCTCTTTTTATTACTTTTGCAAAGACATAAACAAATGAAATTATTTTATCATGGAACGGTCAAGGAGTAATTTTATCAAGAAAAGTATTTTGGGAACGGTCGCTTTAGAGGCAGCTCTTCCGAATGCGGAAATGGTAGCGGCGACAACAGCTAAAAAGAAGAAAAAGGCGAAACACATCGTGTTGCTGAGTTTGGATGGCATTTGTGTGGCGGGATTTCAGCGATTATAATAGAAACACAGACATGAATGAGTCATGAGAAATAGTTTATTTATTCTTCTTTTTTGTTGGTTTGCCTGCGGGTGGACTGAAATAGGCAAAGGGTATGCGGAGATACCCGGAAGACAGATATTGACAAGCGATACGTTGTTGCCCAAACCGTCTGCCCGGCCTTCTGCTGCGCAGTTGGAACAAATCAGGCGACAGTATGGAATGTTTATTCATTTTGGTATCAATACGTTTCATAACGAAGAGTGGACGGACGGAACAAAACCGGCTTCGAGTTATAATCCGACAACCATTGACGCGGAACAATGGATTCAGACGGCACTGGAAGCGGGCATGAAATATGTCATACTGGTCGCTAAGCATCACGATGGGTTTTGTTTGTGGGACAGTAAATATACGGAATATGATGTGGCATCATCGGGTAATCCGACCAATGTAATCGAGGCGGTTGCCAAAGCTTGTAAAAAGTATGACATTGGACTGGGACTTTATTATTCTTTGTGGGATCGTAAAGTCAATGCTGATGTGAAAGACCGGACAAAAGACCGTGTTTATAATACCTATATGATTAAACAGTTGAATGAGCTGATCGACATAACCGAGAAGTATGTTCCGTTGGTGGAGTTCTGGTTCGATGGCGGTTGGATGAAAGAAAACGGACGTTGGCCGATCGAAGGTATTTATAAGACCATTAAAGCGCGCGAACCCAATTGTCAAATTGGAATCAATTGGACAATCGGCTTGCCGGATAATCCGGATGCACATCCTGTATTGCCACAAGACCAGCGCGAGGGATTTCCTATCCGCTATTTCCCGAGTGATTTCCGTTTGGGGGATCCTTACTTGCCGACAGACGATGACCCGAAAGTGTTCACCCATGACGGGAAAAACTATTACTTGCCTTGGGAGTCGACCATTTGCCTGAGCAAACGCTGGTTTTACCATACGGACGACCATGAATATAAGACGGTAGAAGAGTTGATACCGATGTTCAAACAATGTACGAAGAATGATAATATTCTGATTTTGAACTGTCCGCCGAACCGAGACGGGAAGTTGCGCGAAAAAGACCGTCAGATCTTGAGAGAGCTGCGGCAGGCTTTGCGTCTTTATCCCGGTAGACAGAGCCAGTGGGAGGGATATGATCGCTATGATTTTCAGTTTGACGGACGGGAGGCAACAATTGTCGCTCCGAAACAAGCGGCAAAAGGTAATCCTTGGATTTGGCGTCCAGCTTTTTTCGGAGCTTTTCCGAGTGTAGACAAGGCATTATTGGCAAAAGGATTTCATGTTGTCTATTATGATGTGACGCATTGTTATGGTAATCCCCATGCGGTTATACAAGGGACAAAGTTTTATCGTTTGATGAGTGAGGGCTTGGGATTTTCAGAGAAGGTTACTTTAGAGGGCTTTAGCCGGGGTGGCTTATATGCCTTGAATTGGGCTATACAGAATCCGGAAAAGGTGGCTTGCATTTATTTGGATGCACCGGTCTGTGATGTGTTTAGTTGGCCCGGACGGAAGAATCAGCAGTTGTGGAACGATCTGTTAAAGGAATGGCAACTGAAAGATGAGGCGATGGATTCGTTTAAAGGGAATCCGATAGACAATCTGGAGCCGTTGGCGAAGGCAGGTGTTCCCATCATGGCAGTTTGTGGAGATAGCGATCAGGTTGTGCCCTATAAGGAGAACATGGATGTCGTCCGTACCCGTTATTTGGCACTGGGAGGTCCGGTTGAGGTTATTTTGAAGCCGGGTGTAGACCATCATCCGCACAGTCTGGAGAATCCCGAACCGGTGGTCGATTTCATTCTGCGGAACCAATCGGCCTATGAACCCTATTTGCATTATACGGTAAGAGGTAGTTTGCAGAATTCTTTCCTGAAATTTGAGAAAGAACGTAAAGGACGCGTTGCGTTTTTAGGCGGCTCGATTACGGAGATGGACGGATGGAAGAATCGGATTGAGAAACAACTAAAGCAACGTTTCCCCTATACGGAGTTTGAATTTGTAGAAGCGGGTATCGGTTCGACAGGTACGACGCCCGGGGCTTTCCGCATACAACACGATGTTTTGTCGAAAGGTAAAATCGATTTGCTTTTTGTGGAAGCAGCCGTGAATGACCATACCAACTATTTTACGCCGATAGAACAGGTTCGCGGTATGGAAGGCGAAATACGTCATGCCTTGTTAAGCAATCCGGAGATGGACATCATCATGTTGCATTTTATTTACGATCCTTTTATCCCGATGGTTGCTCAAAAGCAACAGCCGGATGTTGTATTGAATCATGAACGGGTGGCCAATCATTATCTGATTCCATCGATCAATTTGGTTCAGGAAATTGGAGAGCGGATGCAAGATGGAGAATTTACATGGGAGCAGTTTGGCGGTACCCATCCGTTACCGTTCGGACACGCATATTATGCGGCAGCAATCAATCATTTGTTTGATGAGATGTGGAGCGAGGTGACGCCCGAAAGCACGGTACGTCCGCATGCAATTCCCGAAATGCCGCTTGATACATTCAGCTATTACAACGGTGATTTTCTTCCGTTGGAGAATGCCCGTTTGGGAAAGGGATGGACATTGGTCGGTTCGTGGCATCCGGATGACCCGTATGAAAAACGCCGTGGTTTTGTCGATGTCCCTATGCTGGAAGCTAAACAGGCAGGCGCGAAGTTGACGCTTGAATTTGAGGGAAAGGCCATCGGTTTGTTCTGTACCCCCGGACCATCGGCTTGTGTGCTGGAATACAGCATCGATGGGAAACCTTATAAAAAGCTGGATACTTACACGCAGTGGAGCGCTCATCTTTATATTCCTTGGGTGTATATGTTGGAAACAGAGTTGCCTGATACGAAGCATAAATTGGTCTTGCGGATTTCGAAGGAAAAGAATGGTGCATCAAAAGGGCATGAGCTACAGATACGGAATTTTGTGGTGAATTAAACCCAAAGTCTAATGACCGATTTGGGTTAAAAAAAGATGTATTACGGATATGCCTGTAATCTGTAATTTAAAAGGTGCCAAGCGGGATAGCAAAATTCAAAAACGGACTTTTGGCTCGAAGAATAGTGTAAATCAATTCTAACAGGGCTGTGGTTTTTGTAAAAGAATACATGGTGGAAACGTGGAAT
>DWYO01000113.1 GCA_019118725.1 Candidatus Parabacteroides intestinavium
CATGGCCTGATCCTGATTCGGATATTGCGCATTGATCGCTTCGACTTGCGGACGCAATACACGCATCTTTGCTGATGACATATAAGACTTATAGGTAAGCGGGAACAAAATCAGCTTCACGATAACCGTCATGATAAAGATCAGCCAGCCATAATTACCGATAAACCCACCTAAGAAGTCAAACAACGGAATGACAAAGAACTGATTTACCCAGCGGAAAATACCCCATCCCAACGGGACCAGTTTTTCTAAATGAGGTTTCTCTTCCCCATCTGCCAAATTAGCATTATAATCTTTCAGCAAGGCATATTTATTCGGGATAAAGAAGTATTGGAAATCCGTAGACTTTGTACCGATCAAATCAAACGGTACAGATGCTTGCGCATGGAAAGTCTTCAGATAATCACCATGGTCGTGCGAGCGAGAATCCAGCTTAGCCCCCTGGAATCCATCTTTCGCCATCAAGACCGTCGAGAAATACATATCCTTGAAGCCAATCCAATGCAAATCCTTATCCATATTCCGATTTGCATTTCCACTCGCGCTCAGGTAATCCACATCGTTATTGCCCATCACTTTATAATGCAACTCCACATAACGGTTTTCGAACACACGTCCCTTTTCCTGCTGGCGGATATCCTGCGTCCAAGAAAGGTTCAGTGTCTCGGTGGCCGGCGAGAGAACTCCGTTCAACCCAGAGCCTTTCACTGAGAAATCCATTTTGTAATCGTCTGCATTCAGCGTATAGACAAAATCCAAATAATTGCCTTCGCCCACCTCCAGACGCATGATAACTTGATTTGCCTTAGCTCCCTTAACCGATGTAAAATACAAGTCGCGCGTATGGACCAGCTGATTGGCCGATGTCACTAACGACAAATCAAATACCGACTCATTGTCATCAAACAATGTCAGGGGCTCTCCTTTGTAATTATCATACTCTTTCAACGTAGCAGCCACCACACGTCCGCCTTTTGTACTTAACTTGACCGAGACCTTTTCGTTTTCCAACGTCACGAACTCTTCTGTTCCGGTCATTTTAGAAGCAAAAGAACCGAAATTGTTTTGCAGACGCGCCAAGCGTACCGAGTCCGGCAATTCCGCCATACCCGCTACAGGGTCAGTGTTCTGCTTTTCCAATTCAGCCTGCTTAGCCAGTTCGATTTGTGCTATGGAATCCTGATAACGGCGCTGCGCCTCGATCTGCTCCGGAGACGGGCGGTTCCACCAGCTAAAACCGAACAAGACAATACCAATAAGTATAAATCCAATGATTGTATTCTTATCCATCTATGTTCTTTATTGTTTTTTATTATCAATAGCTGCTTTGACAAAGCTCAGGAACAACGGGTTCGGGTTGACCACCGTACTGTTGTATTCCGGATGATACTGCACACCGATGAACCATTTCAATGAAGGAATCTCAACCACCTCCACCAGATTGGTTTCCGGATTCTCGCCTGTACACATCATGCCGGCTGCTTCAAAGCTGGCCTTATATTCATTGTTGAACTCGAAACGATGACGATGGCGTTCCTGAATATGCTCTTGTCCGTAAGCCTCATATACCTTCGAACCTTTCTTCAGCACACAATCGTATGCTCCCAGACGCATTGAACCGCCCAAGTTCGTCACATTTTTCTGCTCTTCCATCAGGTCAATCACCTTATGCGTTGCGTTCGGTTCCATCTCGGTCGAGTTCGCATCCTTATACCCCAATACGTCACGGGCAAACTCAATCACCATACATTGCATACCCAAGCAGATGCCCAGACAAGGTACATCATGTTCGCGGGCATATTTGATGGCGGCAAATTTTCCTTCGATTCCACGCTGGCCAAAGCCCGGTGCAATCAACAGGCCATCCATATCCTTCAATTGCTCTTCCGCATTCTCATCATTGACCTTTTCTGAGTGGAACAGGTGCAATTCCAGTTTATGATGATTATAAATAGCTGCCTGGAGCAAGGACTCGTCAATTGACTTGTAAGCATCCTGCAACTCCACATATTTTCCGACCAGACCGATCTTTACGACCTCGGTAGCCGTGGCCTTCTTGTTGAGGAATTCGCGCCAAGCCTTCAGTTCCGGAGTAGGCCCTACCTCCAAGCCTACCTTCTTCAGCACGATCTCGTCCATCTTCTGGCGTTGCAACACCAAAGGAACTTCGTAAATAGTCGGTACATCAATAGATTGTATTACCGCATCCTCCGACACATTGCAGAATAACGCCACTTTGCGAAGCAGGTTGGTGGTCAGCTCATGCTCGGTACGCAACACCAAAACATCCGGTTGGATACCCAATGACTGCAACTCCTTTACAGAGTGCTGCGTAGGTTTTGTCTTATACTCTTTAGCTGCCGCGATATAAGGGACGTAGGTCAGGTGCACGCACAAGCAGTTCTTACCCAGTTCCCATTTCAACTGACGGACGCTCTCGATAAACGGAAGCGATTCAATATCTCCTACCGTACCACCGATTTCCGTAATTACGAAATCGAACTTATATTTATTCCCCAGCAACTTGACGTTACGCTTGATTTCATCGGTGATGTGAGGCACGACCTGCACGGTACGTCCCAAATAATCCCCCTGGCGTTCTTTATTAATGACACTTTGATAAATACGGCCCGTCGTGATGTTGTTCGCACGTGTAGTAGGGACATTCAGGAAGCGTTCATAATGACCTAAGTCCAAATCCGCTTCATGCCCGTCAACCGTCACATAACATTCGCCATGCTCATACGGATTCAACGTTCCCGGGTCGATGTTGATATACGGGTCAAACTTCTGGATAGTCACTTTATAACCACGAGCTTGCAGTAACTTACCCAAAGAGGCAGAGATGATTCCTTTACCTAACGAGGAAACCACGCCGCCTGTAACAAAAATGTACTTTGTATCAGCCACGATAATAATATTTTAGTTTCTTTTGATTGTTAATCCAATGAATTGGCAAAAATAGTCATTTTCTCTCAGCTTGCAAAGGATTTGAAAATTGAAAATAGAAAAGTCCTAAAAATCATGCTGCCTTTGGTAAAAAAAGCATGGGGCTTTTCTCCAAAAGAGCGCACCCTTTTCCGTCAAAGGGCGCACCCTTTTTACTCATTTCTTAAACACCAGATAAACGGCCGCGACCAAAAACACAAAGGCCAGCGCATGATTCCATTTTAAGGTCTCGCCTTTGAAGGCCAACGTGCTGAATACGACAAAGACCACCAAGGTGATAACCTCCTGAATAACCTTCAACTGGATCAGGCTGAAAGGTCCTCCGTTATCCCGAAATCCGATACGGTTGGCCGGCACCTGAAAACAATATTCAAAGAATGCCAATAACCAGCTGAACAAGATTACGCCGATAAGGGGCAAGTGTTCAAACCAACTGAATTGCTGGCGCATCTTGAGGTGTCCATACCAGGCACACGTCATGAAGATGTTAGACACAATCAACATCAAAATCGTATAAACTCCCTGCATTTTATTTTTTCTTTTTAGGTAAATAATCTTCCTGAATATTTGTCATACTCCCCCACAAGCTATGACGTGCGTCCGGATTGATAGCCTCCAGATGCGCCAAAAGCTCCTTTATTTCTTTGCGGCTCGACCCCGACTCATACGGGCACCGCTTGTCTTGCGGCTTATACCCCCTCCAAAGCGCAAGAGAAGCCAGCTCCTTCTCGCTCACCAAGCAAAGGGGACGGATGATCTCCATCGCAAATTTATTCATCGAAAGTTTCGGTGGCATAGTCCCGAAAGCCCCCTGATGCGTCAGATTCATCAACAAGGTCTCCAAAATATCGTCCTGATGGTGCCCCAACGCGATCTTATTGCACTGGTTTTCTTTGGCGATTTCAAACAACGCCTTCCGGCGCGTCCAGGAACAAAGGAAACAAGGCGACTTGCGCGTATCGGTCGAAGCATCGAAGCTCACCTCTCGTACCACCAGAGGTATCTGGTATTCCGCCGCGCAAGCCCGTAGGTATTCCAAGTCCGAACTATAAGGAATATTGCTCATCACCACATGTGCCGCAAATACTTGGAATTTGGGTCGGAATATACGTGCGCGTCGTCCCAGAAGCTCCAGCAAGGCAAGCGAATCCTTCCCTCCGGAAAGTCCGACCAATAGCCTGTCACCATCCGCAATCAACTCGTAATCCCGAATGGCCTTCCGGACCTTCTCTTCCACTTTGCGGAACAACAACTCCTCATTTGTCAGTCTTGCCATACCTTAATATTTAGTTTTTGAGTTCTTTCGCTTTTTTTGAGTCTCGTGTACAACATTAGAGTTGCTTTTCAAAAAAACGGCGCAAAGATACGAATTTTGTTTCAAATAAGATAACAATATAAGTTTTAGGCTCTTAACGAATCCTTTATCGCCCCTTTAAAAACATAGGCATAAACGGAGACGATCATAGGCATGAACGGAAACGATTATAGGCATAAACGGAAACGATCATAGGCATAAATAAATGAAAAGACCCTCTTCTTTTTTGACAAAGATAAACAGACCTTTGACAATTGAATATTTCTTTTTACCTTTGGGGAAAATTATAGTAAAGAATAAAAAAACA
>DWYO01000114.1 GCA_019118725.1 Candidatus Parabacteroides intestinavium
ATTTGGGTTAAATTGTATTAATTGTAGCTACTTTGTGATGCATAGTATTTGTATAATCTATATTTTTGCCTTGTGAAAAGAATTTGTAAACTTGTTTTGTAACCTCGGAAGGGGAATTTGTGTCTAATAGCATAAACGATAAATATGATAGAACTTCGTGACATCAATAAGACATACCATAACGGGGCTCCGTTGCACGTCTTGAAAGGTATTAATCTGGACATAGAAAAGGGAGAGATGGTTTCAATAATGGGGGCGTCCGGTTCGGGTAAATCTACCTTGCTGAATATCCTGGGTATATTGGATACCTATGATACGGGGAGCTATAAGCTGAACGGGCAATTGATTAAGGATTTGAGTGAGAGTCGTGCTGCTGAGCTTCGGAACCGGATGATCGGATTCGTTTTCCAGTCGTTTAATCTGATTTCTTTCAAAAATGCCGTTGAGAATGTGGCATTACCGCTTTATTATCAAGGTATCACGCGGAAGAAACGGAATGCGATGGCAATGGAATATCTGGATATGGTGGGGCTGAAGGATTGGGCTGAGCACATGCCGAACGAGATGTCGGGCGGGCAGAAGCAACGTGTCGCCATAGCCCGTGCCTTGATTGCCCATCCGCAGATTATTCTGGCGGACGAGCCTACGGGCGCATTGGACAGCAAGACTACGGTCGAGGTGATGGAGCTGCTTCGGAAGGTGAATCGGGAGGGGATGACAATGATTATCGTGACGCACGAACCTTCGGTGGCCGAGGCGACCGACCGCATTATCCGTCTGAAGGATGGTTTGATTTCCAATATAGAAAAGGGGAGAGGTGATGTTCGAGTTTGATAATTTCCGGGAAATATGGAGTACCGTCCGTCAAAACAAGCTACGGACTTTCCTGACCGGCTTTTCGGTCTCGTGGGGAATCTTCATGCTGATTGTGCTCTTGGCGGCCGGAAACGGATTGCGCAATGGCGTGATGCACAATTTCCGGAACATGTCGATGAATAAAGTGCAGGTATGGAATGGTTATACCAATAAGCCTTGGAAAGGCATGCAGTCCGGGCGGATAATCCATTTTAAAGAAAGCGATCTGGAGACCTTGCGCTTGCGTTTTCCAGAAATAGATTTGTTGTCTGCCAATGTCTGGCATGACGATACCCTCTCGGTGGGGCAGGAATATCTGAGCGGACAGATGCAGGGCGTCTTCCCGGATCATGCGAAAATCAATTATGTTAATGTGAATGCAGAGAACGGCCGGTTTATCAACGATCTGGATATGCAGGGCGAGCGGAAGGTGATGGTACTTAGTCCGCGTATGGCGGAGGTATTGTTTCCGGAAGGTGACGCCTTGGGCAAGTATGTCAAGGCAGGGAGGTTGATGTGGCAGGTGGTCGGTATCTATAACGATGACGAGAAGAGTAACAATGCTCCGGTCTATATTCCGTTTACTACGGCACGTTCTCTATATAACAAGGGATATGGATTCAGTAGTTTCTCCTTTACGTTGCAAGGAGTGGTGAGCGAGAAGGCGAACGAGCAGTTCGAAAAGGAGTTCCGGTCGGTCATGGCACGCTTGCACCAGTTTGATCCGACTGATACGAATGCCATCGGACTTTGGAACACGGCGGAGAGTTTCCGGATGATGAATAATGTGATGAATGGGATTACCCTGTTTATCTGGGTGGTGGGTATCGGAACCTTGATAGCCGGTATAGTAGGCGTCAGCAATATTATGTTGATAACGGTCCGTGAGCGGACGAAAGAGTTCGGGATTCGCAAAGCTATCGGTGCGAAGCCCGCTTCTATCCTTCAGCTGATTATTACGGAATCGATATTGGTTACGGCGGTGTTCGGTTATGTCGGTATGTTGTTTGGCATCGGATTGACGGAGCTGATCAATAGCGGAATGGAGGCTGCCGGAGTAGGGCAGAATGCCGGACAGGGAGGAACGGTATTCCTGAATCCTACCGTAAATTTAGGTATTGCTCTTGCTTCGACTTTATTAATCATCGTAGCCGGTGTTCTTGCCGGGTATTTTCCTGCAAGGAAAGCGGTGCGTATCAGTGCGATTGAAGCGATGAGAGCGGAATAACAGGTAACAATGAATAATGACAATTGGATTTGCCGAATAGATAATTAAAAAAGAACAGCGATGTTTCTTTTTAATTTTTATCTTTTAATTTATAATTGATATAGGATGTTATTGATTGACAAGGACAGATGGGTTGAAATATGGGTGACAATTACGCGGAACAAGGTGCGTAGTTTGTTGACCTGCTTCGGTGTCTTTTGGGGAATCCTGATGCTGATTATCCTTTTGGGGTCAGGTGCAGGGTTGAAAAATGCGGTATTGGGTGAGACGGAGGGATTCACCACCAACTCCTTTTTCTGCTTTTCTGACCGTACCAGTTTACCTTATAAGGGATTCAATAAAGGGCGTACCTGGAATTTGCGGAACCGGGATGTAGCTAATATCCGACGCGAAGTGGAGGGAATAGACCAGATTGCTCCGATGATTTTCGGTGCAAGTGGAGACAAGAACGTGGTCAATGGACAGAAGAGTGGAACCTATCATGTGAAAGGCATCACTCCGGCTTATTTCGGCATAGAGTCCTTGAATGTCCTTTTCGGACGGAAGTTGAATCAGATAGACGAGCGTGAGCGGCGTAAGGTGTGTGTTATTGGAGAGGACGTGAACAAAGCACTCTTTCAGAACGGGAATCCTTGCGGGAAATATATCCGGGTGAACGGGCTTTACTATCAGGTGGTGGGAGTCGTGAAAGCCAAGTCGTCCAACATCAGTATCAACGGGCGTGCAGCCGAAAGTGTGTTCATTCCTTTCAGTACCCTGCAACAAAGCATGCACTTGGGAGATGAAATCTTCCTGATAGCGGCCAGCGTGTTTCCCGGCTATGACGTGAAAGGCGTGATAGAACATGCCAAACAGGTTATTTTCCAGCAGAACCAGATTGCTCCGGATGATCCGCAGGCGCTGATGGTAATCAATTTTGCGGAGATGTTCGCGACTTTCTTCAATCTGTTTTTAGGAATAGATATTTTGGTGTGGATAGTAGGACTGGGTACCTTGTTGGCAGGGATTATCGGTGTGAGCAATATTATGATGGTAACGGTCAAAGAGCGTACCAAAGAGATCGGTGTGCGCCGGGCTTTGGGAGCCAAACCGTTTGATATCATTTCGCAGGTCATGAGCGAGAGTCTGATGCTGACGGCTATGGCCGGTCTGTTGGGATTGTGCTGCGGCGTATTCCTATTGGATTTGGTCAATCGGTTGCTTTTGGCTATGCCCAGTGACGACATTATAATCAAAGACCCCAGTGTGAATATCCAAGTAGCCATAGCCGCGACGATTGTCCTGCTGGTCAGCGGTCTGATGGCCGGTCTGATTCCGGCGTGGCGTGCCATGCAGATTAAGGCGATTGACGCATTGCGGGATGAATAAGGTGAATAATAAATAATGTAAGAAGAATATGAAGAACAGAGTTTTCAAGAAAATCATGCGTACCCTATTGCTGGTTTTCATTGGTGCGGCGGTGATCGGTACCTTCTATTTCCTGTGGAAGAAGGCCCAGCCGGTGATTACGGTGTATGAGGTTGTGGAGCCAAAGACAGGAACGGTCGAGACAAAGGCGGTGGCGACTGGTAATATCGAACCGCGTTATGAAGTGGAAATCAAACCGCAGATTTCAGGAATTATTGCCGAATTGAAGAAAGAGGCCGGACAAATGGTTAAAGCGGGAGAGATTATTGCCACGATTAAGGTTATTCCCGAAATGGTGCAGTTGAACAGCGCCGAGTCGCGTGTCAATGTGGCGGAAATCTCGTTGAAGCAGGTTGAGGAGGTTTATAAACGGGATGAGCAGCTTTATAAACAGGGGGTAATAGCACAAGAAGAGTTTGAGACCAGCAAGGCTAATTATCAGAAGGCGGTTGAAGAGCGGAATACGGCACAGAGTGAATTGGAGATTGTGCGTGACGGTATTGCCAAAAACTCGAATGTCAGTAGTACAACGCAGATACGGAGCACCATTACAGGTATGATTCTGGATATTCCGGTGAAGGTGGGAAATTCGGTGATTCAGGCGAACAACTTCAATGATGGTACGACCATTGCGACAGTGGCGGATATGAATGATATGATATTCAAAGGAAATGTGGACGAGACGGAAATAGGACGGATTCATGAGGGGATGCCGATAGTCCTGACTATCGGAGCGATGGAAAGCCGGAAGTTGGATGCCCGGTTGGAGTATGTATCACCGAAAGGTGTAGAAGAAAACGGTGCCATACAGTTTGAGATTAAAGCGGCTTTGGAGGTTCCGGAAGATGCGTTTATCCGTGCCGGGTATAGTGCGAACGCCGAGATAATCCTTGAACGTGCAGAGAATGTATTGACTATCCCGGAGAGTACGGTAGAGTTTAACGGAGATTCAACCTTTGTCTATTTTGTAAAGCAGGAAACTCCGACACAGGTATTCGAGAAACGGCCGATTGAAATAGGCCTTTCGGATGGAATCCAGATAGAAGTAAAGAGCGGATTGACCCTGGAGGATAAGATTCGTGGGGCGGAGATACAAGAAAATAGCTGATTGACTCGTTGACAAGTTAACGAGTTAAGGAGGGAAAAAACTTAGAAGCTGACAAACTAAAAAAGAAAAAACTGAAAATGCAGATGAGAAGAAAGCATTTGTCGATAGCGATGGCCGGTCTTTTGTGGGGCGGCAGTATGCAGGCCGATGAGCCGGTCAAGCAATGGAGTTTGGAAGAGTGCATTCGTTATGCGATTGAACACAATATTGATCTGAAGCAACGGAAACTGGAACAGGATAACCGAGAAGTGGAGTTGCATACCAGTAAGTATAGTTGGTTGCCGGATTTGAACGCTAATTTCGGACAGAATTTTGATTTTGGACGTTCACCTTCGCGTACCGGTGTGATAGCCGATCAAAATTCGGCTAATTCATCGCTTTCCATTTCGATGAGCATGCCTTTATTTGACGGATTGAAAACGCCGAACGATATTGCTGCGAAGAAGTTCAGCTTGAAGGCTGCGGCTGAGGGATTGAACAAAGCCAAGGAAGACCTGTCTATTCAGGTTGCCTCTTATTACTTGCAGGTACTTTACAACAAGGAGGTGCAACGGATAGCCGAACTTCAACTGGCCTTGAGCGAAGAGCAGGTAACCAAGACTGAAGCGTTGGTTAAGGCTGGAAAGGTGCCTTTGTCTCAATTGTATGACATCAAGGCTCAGGCGGCCAATGATGGCGTGTCGTTGACTGAGGCTAGCAATGATGTCAAGTTGGCTTTGCTGGATCTGGCACAAAGTCTGGAAATGGAACGGAGTGGGGAAACTTTCGATATCGTTTCTCCGGAAACGGGAAATGCTGTGGATAAGTACATGAGCAGTATTGTTCCTCCGGAGAATATTTATGATCATGCCGTTGTGTTTAAACCGCAGATAAAGGAGCAGGAATATCTGTTGGAGAGCCAGAAAAAGCAGCTTAAAGTGGCGCGTTCAGCCTATTTCCCGCAATTGAACTTTGGAGCAAGCTATACCAACGGATATTATCATTATTATACAGGAGATGTAGAGAGCATGCCTTTTAGTGATCAGATTGCCCAAAACGGTCGGAAGACCATCGGGTTTACGTTGAGCATACCTTTATTCAATCGTTTTCAGGTGCGCAATAGTGTGCGTCAAGCGAAAATTGGCATCCATAATCAGGAGTTACTGATGGAAAATGCCAAGAAAACTTTATACAAGGAGATTCAGCAAGCCTATTTTAATGCAACGGCTGCGCAGGAGAAATATCTGGCTTCCGGTAAGTCGGTTGATGCCAGCAAAGAGGCATTCCGTTATGCGGAAGATCGTTATAATGCCGGA
The DNA here is from genome assembly GCA_019118725.1 of Candidatus Parabacteroides intestinavium. Lineage (GTDB taxonomy): Bacteria > Bacteroidota > Bacteroidia > Bacteroidales > Tannerellaceae > Parabacteroides > Parabacteroides intestinavium. Next base: position 5,894 of record DWYO01000114.1, read on the forward strand.
AAAAGTACTGTCTTTGAGTTTAATGAAGCAAAGACAAAATATGCGCAGAGTTTGGTAGAGCAGGCACAAGCCAAATACAATTTTATTCTTCGTGCTAAAATCCTGGATTTTTATAACGGCATACCGATGAGCTTATAATAAAAACAAAGCAAAGAAAGCAAGGAAACAAGTTGACAGGATTTACACATATAGTTCCTTGTCTGCTTGTTCCCTTGCTTCTTGTCTCTAATGCATAAGAGCTTTGCGGATGCCTGCTTACTTTTTCACCTCTTTATAGATAGAATAGCCTACGGCTGCAATAAGCAGAATGAGAATCAGGAAGCTGCTGTATGCTTCGATATTTGCGGCTAGGATATATCCTTCAGGTTTGAACTCAAATACAATTTCGTGCTCTCCGGCAGGAATGCGCATGGCACGTAAAATCCAATCTGCCCGAAAATGATCAGCCGGTTTACCGTCAATCGTTGCTTTCCAACCGGGTTGATAATAAATTTCCGAGAAAACCGCTACCTGATCGGTCTGAGCTTGAGACGTATAGACCAATTGGTTGGGGCGGTAGGAGGAAAGCGCTATGGTAGCCGTTGAATCCGGTTGTGGTGTGAATCCATCCAATTGGGCCGCGAACCGTTCATCTACAACGGCTTTCTGCTTCGGATTGATTTGGTCTAATGCCGCAATCTCTGCATCGGCATTGGGGACAATCTCTATATCTTGCACAAACCATGCATTGCCGTCTGCATAAGGATTTACCAATGGAGGTTGTTGCGGATTATAGATGATGTAGCGGGTATTCAGCATATTCAACGAAGGACATGCCGCGAATACCGGTAGGAAATCAGCTGCACTCTTTACATTCTGGAATGTCCCGATGATGGAGTTGATTTCTTTTTGCAAACGATGGTCGATTAGTTCCTGATATCTCCGCAACTTAGCCGCGTGATATCCTCCGATGGAATGATGGAAATAGGAGGTAGAGGTATCTTGGAACGGATCGTTCAGGTTCAATACGCGATACGAACTCTTATCTTTCAGGATTTCCTTGTCGGCCGCCGATTCTTGGTAGTAATTCTTCACTTCACGTTTCGGAAGGAAATCATCGTGGCTCAGGAATCGCTTGTCAACTTTCCAAAGGTCGGTCAGAATCAGAAAAACCATGGCCAAGCCAAGCCACATGGCTGCACGGGGTTTTGTCTTATTCCGATAATAAGCGAGAATCGCCACCGTTGCTACGATGATATACATCAACGAACGCCAGCCGTCAGAGGAAGCCATCGACTCGCGGTCTATCAGCAACGCATTGTAAAGATTATCCGGTAATTGGTAATATTGGTCATACGTAGAGCGGAAATCCAATAACAGACTGGGCATCAGGCAAACGATCAGACACAATCCGCCGGTAAGAATCAAGGCGCCATAAAGTCCGCGTTTGAAGAGTTTTGCATCAACTTTATCTTCCATGATTTCTTTCAATCCCCAGATACCGATTATCGGAGCTACCATTCCGGGAATAACCAGTGCCATCTCTACGGTACGGAACTTGTTGTACATCGGCAGGTAATGGAACATGAAGTCATTGAACCAGGCCATATTCCGGCCTAAAGCCAGGAATGTGAGAAAAAGGGCCCCGGCAAATAGCCACCACTTCATCGAGTCGCGGATCACGAACATACCTAAAACGAACAAGAAGCAGACTACAGCTCCGAAATAGACCGGACCGGAGGTAAAAGACTTATCCCCCCAATAGGTCGGAGCCGCTATTTCCTGTCCTACTTGTGCTCCTGCTTTCTTGGCCTCTTGGTAAAATTCCGAACTGGAATCCAATGGAGTGCCGGAGGCGGAACCGTAGGCATTCGGTATGAGGAGGGTCATCAGTTCCATCTTTCCGTAGCTCCAGGCGAAAGCATACTCTTTATCCAATCCACTGGATTTCTTTTCCACTTCGCCTTCCGCATTGGGCTGAGGTGTCAACTCCGATTCTCCACGGGTGGAATGTTGCCCTAAGTCCCAATGGGCATACAGGTTCTTCGCTCCCGGAAGGACGGCTACAATGGCACATACCGCCATAATTGCCGTAACTTTTCCTAATTCCGTCCATTGCTTGCTTCGCATCATTTTTACGAAATATCCTAAATAGATGAAAAGACAGAGCAATACCAGATAGTAAGTAATCTGAATATGCCCGTTTCCGATAGACAAGGCTACGCCTAACAGGAAAAGAATAGCTCCCCAAAAGTGCTTCTTCTTGAACAGAAGCGCCATACCGGCTAAGGTAAGCGGCATGTAAGCAATCACGTATGCCTTGACGATATGTCCGGCCAGAATAATAATAATATTGTAAGATGCCAATGCGAAGGCGAAAGCACCGGCCAAGGCCAGCCACCAGCTTGCGCCCATGACGCACATCAACAAGTAGAAACAAACCAATCCGACAAATACCATCGAAGCATCGTTATAGCTGATGGACTTGAATAGTTTGTCGACCACCGAATAGCGAGGCAGGTCCGGTGCCGGATTTCCGTAACCCGTCACATAGGGCATTCCGCCGAACATCGCATCCGACCATGCGCTGAACTCTCCCGGCTGGGCTGTATCCTCATACTGTTTCATCTGACTTCCACCCATTCCTGTGGCTTTGATGTCATCACCTTGCCGGAGTGCTTTCCCGTCCAATACCGACGGAGAAAAGTAAGCCACCGTAGCAATCAATAATATCAATAATGCCACAATGTGCTTCATCCATTTTTTTAGTAATTCCTGCATATCGTTTATTTTTAGTTTCTGAGTTTTTTTACTTCTTTTACTTTATACGTTTATACCCGTCCTTTGAACCATTTTGCCCAATAGAAGCGTATGGCGAACCAGACGTGTAGTAAAACGGTGGCAAATTTACCATAATATTTGCACATAATCGCATACCTCTCTTTTAAAGAAGCTTTCCGTTGTTGCGTGCTGATTCCGGCTTCGAGGAAATGCGAGAGGATGAGGCGTGTATGGTAAACGCTTTTGGCTTGCTTCAAGCAACGGATGCACCAGTCATAATCTGCGCTGAGCCGATAATCCAGATTATAAAGGGGGGCAATTTCTCGTTTGGGGATAAAAGACTGGTGGCAGACCAGCATTCCCATTCGGAAACTTTTCCAGCTTAACTTTTTCGGGGCTTTAAGGCGACGCATTCCCAGCATTTTCCCATCTTTATCCACGATAGCCGTTTCCCCGTAAATCACATCTGGAAGATTCTTTCTCTTCCCGATCTTCGTAGCTATCCGTTGGATCGTATCTGCGTTCGGGAGGGTGTCTCCAGCATTCAGAAACCAGACATAGTCGCCCGTTGCATGTTGCAATCCTTTGTTCATGGCATCATAAATGCCCTTATCCGGTTCGCTTATCCAGAACGATATGCCGGGGGCGTATTGTTTGATGAGGTCTACCGTCCCGTCTTTTGAATCCCCGTCTATGATAATGTATTCCAGATTCGGATAGGATTGGCTGAGAATACTCAGGATGGTGCGCTCCAACCAATGAACGGCATTATAGGTAACGGTTATGATAGTAAATATAGGAGATGTCTGCATGATATATGTTGTTTTATTGTCAATCTAAAAATTCTTCGATGTGATACCGTGGACGATGTTTGACTTCCAGATAGATCCGCCCGATATATTCACCGGTAATGCCTATGGCTATCAGAATCAGACTTCCTAAGAACCAAACTGAAATCATCAAGGAAGCCCACCCCGCAACTGTTTCGCCATGGAACCACGCATATAACGTATATCCGATAGCTATCAGGCTGCAAATCAGGAACAAGAAGCCCAATGAGGCTATGACACGCAAGGGACAGACTGAAAAAGAGGTAATGCCGTCAATGGCAAAGTTGAACATCTTGTGCAACGAATATTTGGAATTGCCTCCGCTCCGTCCGTTCCGGTCATAATAAACGGTGGTAGAGGTGTAGCCCAACAAAGGAACAATCCCGCGCAGGAAAAGATTCCGCTCATGATATTGGCTCAATTGCTCGACGGCACGCCGGCTCATCAATCGAAAGTCAGCATGATTATAGATGGTCTTAGTGCCCAATGACGCCATCAGCTTATAAAAAAGACTTGCCGTATGCCGTTTGAAAAATGAATCGGCTTCGCGCGAACGGCGTACTCCATATACAATGTCGAATCCGGCATGATATTGGTCTAACATCTTCTCGATGGCTGATACATCATCTTGCAGGTCGGCATCAATCGAGATAATCGCATCCGCCCGTTGACGAATCGTCATCAGACCGGCCATCAACGCATTTTGTTGCCCGGTATTGAAGGACAGGTTCAACCCCTTTATGTCCGGATTTTCGTCATGAAGCGATTGGATGATAGGCCAAGTCCGATCTGAGCTCCCGTCATTTACAAAAAGGAGAAAACTATCTGCCGAGATTTTTTGCTTCCGGACCAGTTCTTCTTTTAAGCGGAGCAATACAGAAGCCGCCTTTTCCAGGACCGGCTCTTCATTATAACAAGGAATGACGATGGCTAAGAGGATTGCTTTTTTCTCTTCAATACGTAATGTCATAAGATAATTCCTTCAGCTTCTGCTTTTTTATAAAATAGGGTGAAACTTCTTTTTCCCCATTCATTTATTATATAATTTTGTGTTGCTTTCATCATTTGCAAATATACAACATTCTTCTTATCCTTGCTAAAGAAGGTCCTGATAAAGACGGATATATTGTTTAGCCACAATCTCTTCCGCATAGCAACGCTTCACTTTTTCAACACAAGCTTTGGAAAGGGAATCTTTGTCGGGATGCTCTAAGACCCAACGGATTCCGTTCGCTAAATCCTCGGCCGATTTATATTTGGCTACGTATCCATTCCGCAGGTGATCAATCATTTCCGGAATGCCCCCCGTCGCAAATCCTACGCAGGGCGTCCCGCAGGCCATGGCCTCCATGATGGTGTTGGGAAGGTTGTCTTCCAAAGACGGGATTATAAATATGTCCGCGCACGAATAAGCTTGGGCTATTTGTCTTTCGTTGGATAAATAGCCTAAAGAGTGAGTTTTAAAGGGGAACAATAAAGGAAGCTCATCTCCGCTATTCCCCATAAGAATAATCTCAATAGTTAAATGTGATGCTAATAATTGGCAAGCTTTTATGAAGAATTCAGCTCCTTTTCTTTGGTCTGATATTTTTGCAGCTCCGAAAAGAAGCAGAGGCTTATCAATAGGCAAACCCAATGTCTGCCGTGCGATGTCTTTTTTTATAGGTGAAAAAAGTGGAGGAATGGCATTAGGGATGGCATGAAATTGTGCGGATTGCAATAATCTGCTTTGCTTTCCTAATTGAGTAATCCAATGGCTACAACCTACAAAATGCACTTTTGACCAGTCTAATCCCCTTTTTTGTTTGGAAACTTCATAAGATAAATCCCAGATAGGATGTCTTAACATGGGGCATTCTTGGCAAGTTGTTTGGAATTTCAGACATTTTCCCGGATAGTGGCAGATGCTTGTGGCAGACCAAAGGTCATGCATTGTCCAAACAACGGGTTTCCCCGAATCAATAATTTTTTTTAAGTCAGATAAAGATAGAAAGCCTTGATTTATCCAATGTAAATGAATGATGTCTGCTTCATGAAAAACGGGAAGCCGGGTTATATCTGATCCGGTATTTGCGATAGAAATTTGAAATAAATTTTTTTTCGAAAAACAATTGCAAATAAATATCACGAAACGTTCCCACACGAAACGAATCCAGTTTAATCTCTTCTTTATGAAAGAAGAGTTAATGGATATAACGGATTCGTTATTGCTCTGTTTATCCCTTACCAGCATCTTGACCTCAATGCCTTGCTTTTGCAAAGCTCGCATCAATCGGTTGGAAGCAACCGCCGCTCCGCCTGTACGTTCGGAAGTATTTAAAAGGAGAACTTTCATGTTTTTAGTATTCAATTTATGTTTGAAAAAAATCATGCCTATCTTTGTTTCCGTTTATGCCTATGTTTGTCGGCGTTTATGCCTATGTTTCCGGACAAAGGTAGGCATGAATTTGATCCCGATAGCTGTTCAGGTTCGCTTGAAATTCGTTAGTTGAAATCAGTAACATGATGCTTTTTCGTTTTTGCAAAAATATTATTTTTTACTCTTCATACAACAAATACTTTTTCCGCATGGTTTTGTATTCGTCCAAATCGGCTTGCCAGGTGGCGCGGATTTCTTCCTCGGTCATTCCGGCAATGATTTGTTTGCGGAGCTCATCGGTTCCGGCCAGCAAGTCAAACCATTTCGCACGCGAAAAGAAGAATTTGGCATTGTCTCCGGATTTGTGATAGAAATCCAGTACAAAGCGCAAGGTCAGTCCGCCTTCAAAAGGATATTCCTGTAAATTCACGCCATAGCAGAGTTTGTTTTTTTGTTGAGGGTTCATGTCGAATCCTTGAATTGGAGTGGGTGTGAAGGTGTAATCACCGAATTTTTCATCAGGATAGCCTATCATCTGGAACGGGTGATAAGTTCCCCGTCCGATACTGAATGGCGTAGCCTCGAAGAAGCAGAGCGAAGGGTAAAGGCGGACGGATTGATCGTTCGGCAGGTTGGGCGAAGGCTTGACCGGGAGCCAATAAGGATCGCCATGTTTCCAGTTCAGCATCTCTACAACCCGGAGCTTGCATGAGTTCACTCCGCTTTTCAGCCACCCTTCTCCGTTTATCATCCGGGCAAGCTCTCCGATAGTCAATCCATGCAAAAGAGGAATCGGGTCGGTCCCGACAAACGAACGGAAGCCGGGTTTACGCATGGGGCCGTCTACGAAATCGTTTGGATTGGGGCGGTCCAGTACAATAAATTCTTTCCCGTTTTCGGCGCAAGCCTCCATAACGTAGTGCATGGTACTGATGTAGGTATAGAAACGTGTACCTACATCTTGAATATCGAATACCACGGCATCCAAGTCTTTGAGTTGTTGGTCGGTAGGTGCTTTTTGTTTCCCGTAGATTGATACGATGGGAATGCCGGTGCGCGGGTCTGTGCTATTGGCTATTTCTTCACCGGCATCGGCGGTCCCGCGGAATCCGTGTTCCGGAGCGAAAATCAGTTTTACCTGGATTCCCGCATCGACCAAGGTATCCAACAGATGTATTTGCCGGTCATGCAGGACTGAGGTCTGATTGATGACCAATCCCACTTTCTTTCCGTTGAGTAGGGACGTAATCGTATCCATCCGTTCTGCTCCCAAAACGATTTCCCCTTTGTCTTGTGCGGCCAGAAATCCGCAGAGGCAAAGCACCATACCGATAAATAAAATAGCCTTTCTCATAATTATCTTGTATAAAAAGTAAAAGCAAAGATAACATTTTCCGGAATAGATTTTATCTTTGTAGACAAAAATTAAGAAGCTACATCAAAAACATTTTCCGGAGAAGTTCAAAACAGCTTCTTAACATCAAGAATATTTCTGCTTTCTTATAGCAAGAGGTAGGATAAAAGCCTTTTTTCGTGTATAAATATAATAAAAAATATATAAGGAGGACAATGAATATGAAAAAGATTTTCAGTATCAGTATGTTATGGTTGCTGATCAGCTTCTGTTTACAGGCAGAAACAATGGTCGTGGCTACATTTAATATTCGCAATGCGAATGGTGGCGATTCTATAAGTGGCAATGGATGGGGGCAACGTTATCCTTATATTGCCCAAATGGTGCAATTTCATGGGTTTGAAATTTTCGGTACGCAAGAAGGCAAGTATCATCAGTTGCAGGACTTGAAAGCCGCTATGCCGGGGTATGATTACATCGGTGTAGGGCGTGATGACGGAAAGCAAGCCGGTGAATTCTCGGCTATATTCTATAAGACCGATCGCTTTGAGGTGCTGGAGCATGGTGATTTCTGGCTCTCTCCGGAAACCGATCATCCTAACAAAGGCTGGGACGCGGCTCTGCCCCGTATCTGTACCTGGGGAAAATTTAAAGAAAAGAATTCGGGGTTCGAATTTATTTACTTTAACTTGCACATGGATCATATCGGAGTTCAGGCACGTTCCGAGAGTGCCAAGCTGATTTTGCAAAAAGTCAAGGAGCAGCCTTCGCACATTCCGGTTATTCTTTCGGGGGATTTCAACGTCGACCAGACGAATGAGTCGTATGCCTTGTTGAACAATTCAGGCGTAATGCGTGATGCTTATGAAATGGCGGATCTCCGTTATGCGCCGAACGGAACATTCAACGGATTCCACCCGGATCGGATGACCACAAGCCGTATTGATCATATTTTCCTTTCGGACGATTTTCAGGTACTGAAATATGGGATCTTGACAGATACTTACCGTACCCCGGTTAAGGAGAGTGCGGAAAAAGAGAAGAATGGCAATTTCCCCAAGGAGGTGTCCATGCAGAAGTATGAAGCACGTATGCCGTCCGACCATTTCCCGGTGATGATTGTCGTAGAGTTTACGAAATAAAAACGCAAACCCTCTATAAGCTAAACTCATACACATAAATAATCGGGTAATCCGACCAAAACCGTCTGTAAGTGTAATGGAATTGTAACTTATTGTTAAAGGATTGTCATATTCAAGAAACACTTTTTTAATAGTAATCCTGTTCCTTTGCAGCGTTGAAACCAATTTAAATAAAATCAATATGAATTTAACGAACAGGCTTACTCGGATTACGCGATTTTTATGTGTAGCTGGAGCTTTGACGGGAGCGGCCCCTGTATTTGCCGATGTGGTGAATGGCCCTGCAAATCCGATCATGCAACAGAATGAGTTTGAAGTAAAAGGAACGGTGATAGATGAGACCGGAGCTCCGGTGATTGGCGCGAATGTTGTTGAAAAGGGGACAACAAACGGAGTGGTGACAGACCTTGACGGAAACTTCGCTTTCCGTGTATCCGATCGGAATGCGGTTTTACAGATCTCTTATATCGGTTATACGACTATGGAGGTCAATCTGGAAGGCAAGAACGAATTGCAGATCCAGTTGAAAGAGGATTCACAAAGTTTGGATGAATTGGTTGTAGTGGGTTACGGGACGCAGAAGAAGGTGAATCTGACCGGTGCCGTAGCACAAGTTACCGCAGAAGAACTGGAAGACCGTCCGGTGGCTAATGCCACGCAGATGCTTCAGGGTACGATGCCTAATGTCAATATCACTTTTTCGACTGGTGAGCCGGGTGCAGGCGGTTCGATTAATATTCGTGGTCAGGCTTCTTTGAATGGAGGCGAACCGCTGGTTTTGGTCGATGGTGTTCCGGGTGATATCAACCGTATCAATCCGCGTGATATCGAATCTATCTCCGTCTTGAAGGATGCTTCTGCTTCGGCTATCTATGGAGCACGCGCGGCTTTTGGCGTGATCTTGGTAACGACCAAGAATGCGAAAGAAGGAAAGACAAGTGTTACATATAGTACGTTCTTTGCTACCTCAAAACCAACCGTAAGTACCGACTTTATGACGAACGGTTATGAAACGGTAAGTCTGGTGGACGAGGCTTTCCGTCGTGCTACAGGGAATACTTATACCCGCTATACGGAAGAAGATATGGCGGAACTGGAGGCTCGTCGTTATGATGAAACGGAAGATCCATCCCGCCCGTGGGTAGTAGTCAAGAATGTGAATGGACGGGATATCTATAATTATTATGGAAACTACGACTGGTGGCATACGGTGTTTAATAATCACCAACCCTCTCAATCGCATAGTGTGAATGTACAAGGCGGAAATGAAAAGCTGAACTTCATGCTTTCCGGAAATTACTATGCGAAAGATGGTATCATGAAGATCAATACGGATAAATTCAAGTCTTACAATTTCCGTAGTAAAATCAATGCGCAGATATTCCCTTTCTTGAAAATCACCAACAATACTTCCTATTATGATAGCTCCTATAGCTATTATGGCCGTGAAGGCGGGGGAAATGGTAACTTTACTTATGTTTCTGTTCATGCGCTTCCGGCTTATGCACCGATGAACCCGGACGGAACGGCTACTTATAATACGTTGAAAAATAATTATTCAATCGGTGATGGTATCTTTGCCGCTTTGATTGATGGGGGAATGCGGGGTAAGAACGGTGTGCATGAGTTTACAACAACTACAGGGTTGCAGCTCGACATTACAAAGTATTTGAAGGTGAATGCCGATTACACGTATTCATTTGACATAACAGACGATTGGTATCGTAGTACCGTTGCGGAATATTCTATTGAGCCGGGAGTACTGGAAGAAGTTCCTAACTATAATACCGACCAGTTGAAGAAGGAAATGACTTTCGATCCGATGCACGTGGTTAATGTCTATGCGAATTATAATCAACAATTCGGTAAACATTTAGTGAGTGCAACGGCCGGTATCAACTATGAGAACAAGAAACATTCACGTATGTTTGCTTCCCGAAATGATCTGATTTCGGATGAACTTAATGACTTGGACTTGGCTACCGGAGATATGTTGGTGGAAGGTGGAGCGTACGATTATGCTTTGTTTGGCTTCTTCTTCCGTGCGAACTACGATTATAACGACCGATATCTGTTGGAGGTGAGTGGACGTTATGATGGAACTTCCCGCTTTAAGAAAGGCATGCGTTATGGTTTCTTCCCTTCATTTTCAGCCGGATGGCGTATGAGCGAGGAGCCGTTCTTTGAATCTGCAAAAGATGTGGTCAATAACTTGAAGGTGCGCGTTTCTTATGGCTCTTTGGGTAACCAAGCGGTTAATTCCAGCAATGCCAACTATTATCCGTATATCACGACCATGGGAATGGCATTGTCAAGTTGGTTGATTGACGGACAAAGAACACAGAATGTGAGCGCACCGAATCCGGTGATTGATAATTTGACTTGGGAGAAGGCAACAACGACCAACGTGGGTTTGGATCTGAGTTTCTTGAGTAACCGGTTGAATTTCTCGGCAGATGCTTATGTCCGCAATACAACGGATATGTTGGTGCCGGGTATGACGTTGCCGGGTGTGTTTGGCGCTTCTTCTCCACAACAGAATGCCGGAGACTTGCGTACAAAGGGATATGAAATCACCTTGAATTGGAATGACCAGTTTGATTTGAAAGGGGAACCGTTCCGTTATGGTGTATCGTTTGTGTTGGGTGATGCTGTTTCTGATATTACCCGATTCAACAATCCGGAAAAGATCCTTACTGACCATTATGAAGGACAGCGTATCGGTGAAATCTGGGGTTATAAGATTGATGGATTCTTTGCTACGGATGAGGAGGCTGCTAATTGGAAGATAGACCAGTCGTTGGTAAATACACAAATACAGAGTGCTCCGGGAGAATGGGGACAACTTCGTGCCGGTGACTTGAAATTCGTAGACCTGAACGGTGACGGGCGCATATCTCCGGGGGCCAATACTCGAGAAGATCCGGGGGATAGAGTCATAATCGGTAATAACCAGCCTCGTTATAACTATGGCTTTAATTTAAATGCAAGTTGGTGTGGCTTTGATATTGCTGCCTTCTTCCAAGGCATCGGTCGTCGTGACTGGTATCCGAGTTCGAATGCAGATAAGTTCTGGGGCCCTTATTCCCGTCCTTATTTCTCTTTCATTCCGGAGAATTTCACGGATTTGATTTGGACACCGGAGAATCCGGATGCTTACTTCCCGGTGCTGCGCGGTTATACCGCCTTGAATAGTGGCGGGTGTCTGAATACCCCGAACGATAAATATATCCAGAACATAGGATATTTGCGTTTGAAGAACTTGGTTATCGGTTATACCTTGCCGAAGAAGTGGATGGATAAGATTTGTGTGCAGAATTGCCGTGTGTATGTCAGCGGTGAAAATCTGATTACATGGACTCCGTTTATGACCGATTATATTGACCCGGAACAGCCGATTGCCGATTCGAACGGCCGAAGCTATCCGTTGTCTAAGACATTCTCTGTCGGATTAGATATTACGTTTTAATCATTCATTAACCAGATAAGAAAAGACATTATGATAAAGAAATTAATTTGTGTGGCATCGATAGGACTTTTGTTCAGCTCCTGTGACTTGGAAAAGTATCCATTGGATGCCGTATCGCCGGAAACCTTCTTTAACACGGCAAACGACCTTCAGCTTTATACAAATTCCTTTTATAATATGCTTCCGGATGCGGAGGGGGTTTATAACGAGGATGTCGATAATATTATTAAGACCAGTTTGAGCGATGAGATGCGTGGCTCACGTATTGTACCGACCGAAGGTGGTGGTTGGGATTGGGGAGACCTGCGCAATATCAACTTCTATTTGGAAAATTCCGTGAAGTGCGAGGATGAGGCAGCGCGTGTGCGTTACGATGCTTTGGCGCGCTTTTTCCGGGCATACTTCTATTTCAACAAGGTAAAACGTTTCGGTGATGTGCCTTGGTATGATCAGGTGATTGGTGATCAAGACACCGAATTGCTCCAGCAACCCCGTACACCGCGTGCCGAAGTGTTTACGCATATGATGGAAGATATCAATTATGCGATAGACAATTTACCCTCCGATAAGGCGATCAATGAAGTGACCCGTTGGACGGCATTGGCATTGAAGGCTCGGATGTGCTTGTTTGAGGGAACGTTCCGTAAATATCATACCGAATTTAATTTGCCGGATGCCAACTTGTATTTGCAGGAGGCCGCAGATGCAGCTGAAACGCTGATGAATGAGAGTGGCTATACGATTTACAGTACAGGAAATCCGGATTCGGACTATCTGAAATTCTTCGCTTCTCACAATGCTATTGAGACAGAGGTTATTCTGGCCCGTGATTATGATGACGGTTTGCAGGTTTACCACAATTTCAATTACTATACCATGACGGCGTCATACGGTCGTCCGGGATTGGAAAAGCGCTTGGTGAACAGCTATCTGATGCGTGACGGTTCCCGTTTTACCGACCAGCCGGGTTATGAGACGATGTTTTTTACGGATGAGGTGAAAAACCGTGATCCGCGTCTGAGCCAGACTATCCGTACACCGGGATATACCCGTATCGGAGAGACGGAGACTCTGGTTCAGGAGTTTGGAGCCACAACTACCGGCTATCAACTGATAAAGTTTGTTACTGAACCGGCTTATGATACTTACGATAAAGATATCAACGATATGCCGATATTCCGTTATGCGGAAGTTTTGCTGAATTATGCAGAAGCTAAAGCTGAGTTGGGCACTTTGACTCAGGCAGATTTGGATAAATCGGTTAAGTTGATTCGTGATCGTGTGGGTATGCCGAATATCAATATGGCTGAAGCCAATGCTAATCCGGATCCTTATTTGGAATTGCAATATCCGCATGTATCGGGTAATAACAAAGGGGTAATTCTGGAAATTCGTCGTGAACGCCGTATCGAACTTCTGATAGAAAATTTCCGTTGGGATGATATGATGCGCTGGAAAGAGGGAGCCACTTTTACACAGCAATTTAAAGGTATGTATTTCCCGGGTTTAGGAAATTATGATCTCGATGCCGATGGTGAAATCGATATCTGCTTGTATGAAGGTGAAAGACCGACGGTAGAGGGAAGCTCTGTGGAATATCTGCAGTTAAACAGCGATATTATGTTGGAGAATGGAACATCCGGATGTATTGTGGTTAATCCGCAGATTGATAAAGAGTGGGATGAGAATAAGGATTACCTGTATCCGATTCCTATTACCGAACGAAATTTGAATCACAACTTGACTCAGAATCCGGGTTGGGATGATGGCTTGGATTTTTAGAAATAACTACATAAAACATTTTACCAAAGATTTTCAAAATAGCTTAGTAAGGATAGAATCAAAGTAATGTAGTGAATTGTTGAGGTTAATGAAGAGGGGAGTGTGCCAAAATGCAAATTTTGATGCACTCCCCTTAAGGTGCGTCAGAATGGGTAAGATGCCAGAAGCTGAGGAGGAGGACAAAGGAATTTATTCTTGTAAATGACTGCATCTCTCATCCCGAAAGTAACGATGCATATTGTCCATTCTGACACTGAAAAGTCTGAACATACGTTGGAACATGTTTTTGCTAAATTACAGCCGGTAAACCCGGGGGAAGAAAATGAAGTGGAATATATCTCGGAAGCAGAGATATTGAACGAAATCCGTGAAGGTTTAACAGAATATTATACGGCTAAGAAAGAAGGGGGAAATTAAACCCAAATCGGTCATTAGACCGCTCAACGGTTCTTTTTCCTGAAAGAAAGCTCTTCGGGTATTTTGCCCCCTTCTGCCAGCATCTTGCTTCCCGACTTGCCTCGACGTAGCCCGCTACGCCTTCTGCAAGCCGAAAAGCAATCCGCAAGACATAAG
>DWYO01000115.1 GCA_019118725.1 Candidatus Parabacteroides intestinavium
AAAATGAGGCAGGTGTGAATAGTGCTTGTTCTTTGCCGGAGTTTCAAGGCATGAAACTCGAATTTCATTGGACGAAACTTTTGTTTCATGCCTTGGAACGTTTTCATATTGTCCGTGAATTTTTTTGGTATGTGCAATAAACGGACGGATATTCTTCTTAGGCTTCTAAGTTTTTTGTGTAAATTTGCGGACGGAAAAAAGATTAGATAAACAAACATTATAAATTTAAGAATTATGGCTAAGAAAGCGCTTTTAATGATTCTGGACGGTTGGGGAATCGGTGACCACAAGAAAGATGATGTCATCTTCAATACACCGACTCCGTATTGGGATTCTCTGTTGGCAACGTATCCTCATTCTGAATTGCAGGCATCGGGCGAAAACGTAGGTTTGCCGGATGGACAGATGGGTAACTCGGAAGTAGGGCACCTGAATATAGGGGCAGGCCGCATCGTTTATCAGGATTTGGTAAAGATAAATCGTGCTTGTGCGGATAATAGTATTCTGAAGAATCCGGAAATCGTTTCGGCTTTCTCGTATGCGAAAGAAAATGGAAAGAATATCCACTTCATGGGATTGACCTCAAACGGAGGCGTTCACTCTTCGCTTGAACATCTTTTCAAATTGTGTGACATCGCGAAAGAGTATGGTATTGAAAATACCTTTATCCATTGCTTTATGGATGGACGTGATACCGACCCGAAGAGTGGTAAGGGCTTTATCGAACAATTGGAAGCACATTGCGCGAAATCGGCTGGGAAAATTGCTTCTATTGTAGGTCGTTTCTATGCCATGGATCGTGATAAACGTTGGGAGCGTGTAAAAGAAGCGTATGATTTGCTGATTGAAGGTAAAGGTAAGCAGGCCACAAATATGGTACAGGCTATGCAGGAATCGTATGATGAAGGTGTAACGGACGAGTTCATCAAACCGATTAACAATGCCAACTTTGATGGTACCATCAAGGAAGGCGATGCGATTATTTTCTTCAACTATCGTAATGACCGTGCGAAGGAGCTGACTATCGTATTAACTCAGCAAGATATGCCGGAACAGGGTATGCATACCATTCCGGGATTGCAATATTATTGCATGACTCCGTATGATGCTTCTTTCAAAGGTGTACATATTCTTTTCCCCAAAGAAAATGTGGCAGATACGTTGGGTGAATATCTCTCGAAGAATGGCAAGACACAATTACACATTGCCGAGACCGAGAAATATGCACACGTAACTTTCTTTTTCAATGGCGGACGTGAAGCTCCGTATGAGGGCGAAGACCGTATCTTGGTTCCTTCTCCGAAGGTGGCTACCTACGACTTGAAGCCGGAAATGAGTGCTTACGAGGTGAAAGACAAATTGGTAGAAGCTATCAATACGCAGAAGTATGATTTCATTGTTGTAAACTATGCGAATGGAGATATGGTAGGGCATACAGGTGTATATGAAGCAATTGAGAAAGCTGTAGTGGCGATCGATAATTGTGTACGCGATACTGTAGAGGCCGCTAAGGCAAATGATTATGAGGTAATCATCATTGCCGACCATGGTAATGCCGATCATGCTTTGAACGAAGACGGTACCCCGAATACCGCTCATTCACTGAATCCGGTTCCTTTCGTTTATGTAACGGAAAATAAGAATGCCAAAGTAGAAAACGGTGTATTAGCCGATGTAGCTCCTTCTATCCTGCATATCATGGGTATGGCTCAGCCGGCAGATATGACAGGAAAAGATCTTATAATTGAAAATTGAAAGTAATTAATTGCGTGGATAATAATATCATTCGCAAGAAATCGTATGGGGCTGTGTCAAAATGAATGTTTTGATGCAACCCCATTAAGGTGTGTAAGAATTAGCAAATAGATAATTTTCAATTTTCAATTTACGAATTATGATGATTGAGATTGAGGATGTAGTGGTGTCCTCAGATATTATATCCGAGAAATTTCTTTGTAATTTGGAGGCGTGCAAGGGCGAGTGTTGCATAGAAGGCGATGCAGGTGCTCCGGTCGAAGAAAATGAAGTAAAGGAATTGGAAAAAGTCTTGCCTATCGTCTGGGATGACCTTTCTCCGGAAGCACAGGCGATTATTAAAAAGCAAGGTGTTGTATATACAGATCAGGATGGTGATTTGGTCACTTCGATTGTAAATAACAAGGATTGTGTGTTTACGTGTTATGATGAGAAAGGATGTTGCTATTGTGCAATCGAAAAAGCATATCGTGCGGGAAAGTGTGATTTTTATAAACCTATTTCTTGTCATCTTTATCCTATTCGGATTGGAAGTTATGGATTGTATACAGCGGTAAATTATCATCGATGGAATGTATGCAAGGCGGCGGTTATCTTAGGGAAAAAAGAAAATGTGCCGGTTTATAAGTTTCTGAAAGAGCCTTTGATTAGGAAATTCGGTGCAGAATGGTACCAGATGCTGTGCGATTGTGCCGAGCAATGGCAAAAAGAGTATTTGGGAGAAGATGAAAGAAAATTTTAAGCAAGATGGAAGAGAATAAGTTTGTCCTATCCGATGTTGTGGTGTTGAATGAAAACGAGGATTCTATTACGATTCTCGATCAGACGCAATTACCCGCTAAAGAGGTGTACGAGACTATCACTGAAGAGGAAGCACTTATCGATGCTATCAAAAAGCTCAAGGTGCGCGGTGCACCGGCTATCGGTGTGGCGGCCGCATTTGGTGTTTATGTATGTGTTTCCCGTACGGCATCTTCTATCACATCTCCGGATGTATTGGAATCTCATTTTCAAAGGATTGCAGGACGGATTCGGGCGAGTCGTCCAACCGCGGTCAACCTTGCTTGGGCTATAGAGCGCATGACCTCAGTTTTCCATCGTTTTCTTGTAGGTTTATCTGAAATCAAACAAGAAGATTTTGCTCGTCTTAAATATAGTTTGCGCGAAGAGGCTATTCGGATCAAGAATGAAGATATTGCCATGTGTCGACAAATAGGAGAGAATGGGGTCTCGCTCATCTCGCAAGGAAGTCGTATTTTGACACATTGTAATGCCGGGCATTTGGCGGTTTCTCGCTATGGAACGGCACTTGCACCCATTTATAGGGCACAGGAATTGGGCCTAAATCCAAGGGTCTATGCCGATGAAACGCGTCCTTTACTCCAAGGAGCACGGCTTACGGCATACGAGTTGATGAAGTTTGGTGTCGATACTACGTTGGTGTGCGATAATATGGCGGCTTCACTTATGAGCCAAGGTATGATCGACATGGTGATGGTAGGGTGTGACCGGGTAGCGTCTAACGGAGATGTAGCCAACAAGATAGGTACGTGTGGATTGGCTGTATTGGCCAATTATTTTCATGTTCCGTTCTACGTTTTAGGTCCATCGAGTACCTTCGATGTACATACACCGACTGGCAAGGACATCGTTATAGAACAACGTCCGACATTCGAGGTAACCGACTTACATTATGCTCATCGGATGGCTCCGGAAGGAGTGAAGGTATATAATCCTGCGTTTGATGTTACACCAGCTTCATTGGTAACGGCTTACATTACCGAACGAGGTATATTCAATCATGTGAAAGATCTTTTTTGAAATGTGGCTTATGTTTCCTGAAAAAGTTAGGCATAAATGAAAACGTTTATGCCTAACATCGGAAGCGTTTATGCCTAACAATTTTTTATCTTCTTTCCTGATAAATACCCAATTCAGCAATAGCTATAGTACCATCTGCTTTTTGAATACGT
>DWYO01000116.1 GCA_019118725.1 Candidatus Parabacteroides intestinavium
CTATAAAACCATCCATCGAAAACAAACAAATAATGGATTGGTCAACAGCCATACATCCATTGCTGCAATTATCGCTAAATAAACACGGGAAAAAAATAGTCCCGTTGGATATCGAATTGAACGACAAACAACGTATCTTAATCATATCTGGCCCCGATGCAGGCGGGAAATCAGTTTGTTTAAAAACTGTCGGATTACTCCAATATATGTTGCAATGTGGAATGCTTATCCCAATACATGAGAGCAGTCATGCAGGAATCTTCGAAAATATATTTATCGATATTGGCGATGAGCAATCTATAGAAGATGACCTAAGCACTTATTCTTCACACTTAACCAACATGAAAATAATGATAAAGCATTGCAACGGGCAAAGCCTTATCTTAATTGATGAATTTGGTGGAGGAACGGAGCCACAAATAGGTGGAGCCATTGCAGAAGCGATTTTAAAACGTTTCAACCAGAAAAAAACATTCGGAGTTATCACTACTCACTACCAAAACCTAAAGCATTTTGCAGAAAATAATGAAGGAGTAGTTAATGGCGCCATGCTTTACGACCGCCATCTGATGCAAGCGTTATTTCAATTGCAAATAGGAAATCCCGGCAGTTCTTTTGCAGTAGAAATTGCCAGGAAAATTGGTTTGCCAGAAGATGTCATAGCTGATGCAGCAGAGATTGTAGGTCAAGATTATATTAATGCAGATAAATACCTGCAAGATATTGTCCGCGATAAACGCTATTGGGAAAATAAGCGACAAGCCATCCGACAACGAGAGAAACTAATGAACGAAACAATAGAACGTTATCAACAGGCAATAGAAGACATGCAAAAATCGCGCAAAGAGATTTTGGTGCAAGCTAAAGAAAAAGCAGAACAACTAATACAAGAAAGCAATGCTCGCATAGAAAATACTATACGAACCATTAAAGAATCACAGGCAGAAAAAGAAAGAACAAAGCAAGCTCGTCAAGAGTTAAGAGATTTCCGACAATCTATTGAAGAACTTGAACATAAAGAAGAGGAAGAAAAGATTATTCGTCAAATGGAACGCTTGCGCGAACGACAGAGCCGCAAGAAAAGAAAGGAAAGGACGGCTCTTCCGGACACTGGCCAGACACCTCTTAATGACAATAGAAAAAACAATCAAGCTGCAAACATTATGCCGGGCAGTTATGTAAAACTAAAAGGACAGGACACCATAGGGCAAGTCTTAGAAATAAAAGGGAAAAACGCAATAACCGTCTTTGGAAACATAAAAACCACTGTTTCAATAGAACGGTTGGAAGTTTCCCTTACACGGCCCAAAGAAATGGCTCTCTCAACCCCAAATTCCTTTATCAGTACACAGACACAAGACAGCATGCATGAAAAAAGACTACATTTTAAGCAAGATATTGATGTACGGGGGATGCGTGGTGATGAAGCTCTTCAGGCTGTAACCTATTTTATAGATGACGCCATCCTAATAGGCATACCCCGCGTGCGCATTTTACACGGAACAGGAACAGGCATTTTACGCACCCTCATACGACAATATCTGCAAACCGTCCCAGAAGTGCGAAATTTTGCAGATGAGCATGTGCAATTTGGAGGAGCAGGCATTACGGTAGTCGATTTATAAGAAAGTCATGCCCGCCAGCCAAACATTAAACAGATATCTCATGTCCAACAAAAAGAACCAATATACAACCATCACTTTAAACAAAATGTCATGAAATCAATCAAAGAACTCTATCGCATTGGCACCGGTCCTTCTAGTAGCCATACAATGGGACCACGAAAAGCTGCACAGATTTTTTTAGGACGCCACCCCGAGGCAACATCGTTTCGTGTCACTCTCTATGGAAGTTTAGCTGCTACGGGTAAAGGACATATGACCAATACAGCTATTATCGAAACATTGCAACCAACAGCTCCCGTTGAAATCATCTGGGAACCCAAAATTTTTCTTCCTTTTCACCCTAACGGAATGAAATTTGAATCACTAAACACAGATGGTCAACCCACAGACTCTTGGATTGTATTCAGTATTGGAGGCGGTGCTTTAGCAGAAGAGAACGATGGAGATTCTTCCATCAATACACCTGAAGTATATGAAATGAGCCACATGACAGAAATCTTACAATGGTGTGAGCATACAGGCAAAAGCTACTGGGAATACGTAAAAGAGTGTGAAGACAGCGATATCTGGGACTATCTGAACGAAGTATGGAAAACTATGCAAAAATCAGTGGAACGAGGGTTGGAAGCAGAAGGCGTTTTACCAGGTCCACTCAACCTTCGACGCAAAGCTTCTATGTATTACATCAAAGCCTGCGGATACAAACAATCATTGCAATCAAGAGGACTGGTGTTTTCTTATGCACTGGCCGTTAGTGAAGAAAATGCCTCAGGAGGGGTCATCGTTACAGCTCCGACCTGCGGTTCATGCGGAGTGATGCCAGCCGTACTTTATCACCTTGCCAAAAGCCGCGGTTTCAGCGATATACGTATTCTGCGTGCCCTTGCGACTTCCGGTCTCATAGGAAACGTTGTCAAAACCAATGCCTCTATCTCCGGTGCCGAAGCCGGATGCCAGGCAGAAGTTGGCGTAGCTTGTTCAATGGCATCTGCTGCAGCCAATCAATTATTTGGAGGAACGCCTGCACAAATAGAATATGCTGCTGAAATGGGGTTGGAACACCATTTAGGGATGACATGTGATCCGGTCTGTGGTTTAGTACAAATTCCTTGTATTGAACGCAACGCATATGCTGCAGCACGAGCATTGGATGCTAATTTGTATGCCTCATTCACAGACGGAATGCACCGCGTTTCATTTGACCGCGTCATAGAAGTCATGAAGGAAACCGGCAACGACCTTCCTTCTCTCTATAAAGAAACCAGCGAAGGAGGATTGGCTAAAGACTATCACCCCATGTAAATATCAATTATCTACCTCTATCACTTCTCCTGTAGCATTAAAAGTTATAGACCAATCATTGCTCAAATCAATCTCCATTTCCCGGTGCTTTCGTTCTATCTTCACAACAAAAGTATCGGGAAATGTATTTTTCAAATAACTGGATACATAATCT
>DWYO01000117.1 GCA_019118725.1 Candidatus Parabacteroides intestinavium
GCATGATATTTGCAACACGTTCACGCAAGTCGCTGAGAGATATAGCGTATTGATTTTGAGGAAGTCAAGTAAGTATCGGTAAACAACGATAACTAATAATCGAGTAGGAGGAAAACGAGCAGTTTTCTTCCTACTTTCGTTTTCCGACCTCTCATACCACCGTACGTGCCGTTCTGTATACGCGGTTCCTTAGTTCTGATACAATTTGACATATAAGTCCACAAGGCAAAGGTAATCTTGGAGTTTCAGTCCCTCGTTATTCATGACTCAACATAATATCGGACTTCCTGCCACGTTCCAATACTCACTGAGGGTATTAACCCATTGCCATGCCCTCCACTTGTCAATGCCATATTTCATAAGGTTCTTAAACTTTGTGCCAATCTTCTTCTAACTCTTCCCTACATAACACTATGTATCGTGTTTTATGACTTACCTGCAGTAAAAAGGCAAACAAAAAGGTGATAATCAAGACGGCAATTATAGCACTGAGTGGTATGAAAGATGTTGCCATAGATTTATTGCTCTGTTTGAGGATTAATTACAATGCGCCAATAGCTACCGAAATCAGCTCCTTCACGAGACAAAATACCCATAGAACGTAACTTTGCTATTTGCTTTTCTACTGCGCGAAAACTTATTCCAATTTTATAAGCCATAGCTTCGGCTGATATTGAAGGGTCGGAAATGACGAAATCAATGATTTTCTGTGCTGTTTTCCCGATATTTTTAGGTTTATCCGAAACCTCTCCGATTCTCCGAACTTACAGGGGATTCTCCGAACCTTTTCTCCGAACTTTTATCATTTACACCGAAATTTCTCTCCGAACATTCCTCATTTACAGGGTACTTTTCGAGGGTACTGTTTACCCTGTCGGCCACCTCTTCTACAGAGATTCTACCGTTCTCACCCCAGTTCAGATTATAGAAAGTGGTGAAGAATGAGGATGCTTCGGTTTTATAGAGAGGTTCTTTGCCGGGTAAGAAGTTGGGCAGCTTCTCGGTCAGTTCACGCATCTTGCGCAGGCCGGAACCACGTTTCTCCATGTAGCCGAGTTGGGTAAACATATCGGCAATAACCGGGTTGCGGCGTATGGAGGGCACGTTATGTAAGTTTTCCGTCAGAAGTCACCAGCCCGAACAATTCCAAATACTTGTCGCTCCATTCCTGATGCGTCTGTTCGCGAAACGTATTAGCAAGGATGATGAAAGAGTGCTTACTTGCATCCACTTGTGCAGGGAGCGAATCCCATGTCATGTGTGTATCTTTCAGCACCAACGAAAGGAGTTGTTGCGCATTGCATTCCACGCTTTCATTGCCAACTCTTACAAAAGCCGTGCGCGTTCCGTCTTGGTAATAATAATAAGGTGTCAAAACACCAGCCTTGACTTTCACTTCAAGCAGGGTGCGTCCTTCGTGTTCAATCGGGATAAGTTGTACTTCCGGTACAGGGTCAAGCCTTGCTTTTATCATTTCGCTGATAAAGTCGGCATCTGCCTGTACGTTCTTCAATCCTACAATTTCACTTTCATCGTTTACGCCATAGAACAAGCTGCCGCCGTCCGTATGGCAAAGGCCGAAACGGATTTAAGCCATGACTTCACTTTCTTACGTTCCAGCATTTCCTTGAAATCGTAAGACGAGCATTCCGCTATCAATGTATTGTTATGAATTTGCATCGTTTTCTTTTTGTTGTTTGGGGATAAAGCCCAAGTTCTATATACAAAGGTAAGGATAAAACCGGATATTATGTTAAAATCACCCCATCGATTTGATTATCATGTGTTTATATCATGAATTTTTCAAATAAATCTGTACTGTTGCAGTAAAGAGCTGATAGATATAACGTATTGATTTTGAGAAAGTCAAATAATTCCGATACATACTAAACCGCAAGCAAAAGAGAGTGTGTCAAATACAAAATTGCACACAGAAAACACAGATACAACAGATGACCACTGATTATATATTAGCTGAATAAATCTGCGGGAATCTGTTTTATCTATGTTCCGCGTGCCAATATCTCATTTTGACATACCGTCTTTTGCATTTATGGGGTTCTTGGTTTCTATGCTTTTTTACGCCCGCATTTACACAACTCTCGTTCATACTATGTAAGTATTATTTTATTTTCAGTCCCGGAATCAGCGGTGTCGTATCCACCAGTTCCAAATCCTTTACCATATCCAGCGTACCCTGTTTGTACTTTTGGAAATGAGGAGTCTTCAGATGGCTTTCGTAGGCGGCACGGTCGGCATAGATTTCGAGGATGGTAATCTTGTGTGGCGCATCCTTTTCGGCTGTGGCATAAAGAGTGAGCACACCCGGCTCCAGCCGCATGGAGGCTTCTATTTCCTCTTTCAGGTAGGCGTTGTATTCGTCCAGACGGTTGGCATCGATGGTTATCTTCGAGAGACGTACCAGATTATCTGTGGCCGATGCGGTCGGTTGGGCAGTTTCCTGCTTGATGATGCGCAGTGCCTTGATGGCTGCCGGGAAACCGATGTAGGGAAGACATTGGATGACCGCTGCGGTCACTTCTTCGGGCGTGTTGCCTGCCTGGATGTTTCCGTGGAAGTGCGACTGCAACTGGCTTTCTGCTTCCAGTGTCGTCAGGATGCAGTAGCCGAGCAGTTCTTTGGTTTTCAAGTCAAGTCCGTTACGGGTGTATATTTCACCAAAGAAATAGTCGGTCAGGAAGCGTGCCACATCTTCGCCCATTCCGCCGGGCACGCCTTCCATCACGGCAGAGATTCCTCCGTGGTAGAGTTTGTCCTGAATGGCTGCGCCCTGCTCATGACGGTTCGCTTCGGTGACGGTGGTCTGGTTCTCCAAGGGAAGGCTGATGCCACGCTCCTTGAATACTTCGTTCACCGTTCCGACGGCATTGAGCATCTTGGGGAAGCCGATGAACGGTGCTGTCAGATACATCGCTTCCCGCAGTTCCACGGGGGTGACGCCCACGTTCAGGGCGGCTCCCGCATGAGCTTTCAGTTGCGGAAACGTCTGCATCGTGGCAAGGGTGACACAAGTAATCATTTCGCGTTGTTTCAAGCTCAAGTTTCCCGTAGTAAACACTTCGCCGAAGATAAATTTCTGAAGG
Source organism: Candidatus Parabacteroides intestinavium (assembly GCA_019118725.1). GTDB lineage: Bacteria > Bacteroidota > Bacteroidia > Bacteroidales > Tannerellaceae > Parabacteroides > Parabacteroides intestinavium. Next base: position 3,105 of record DWYO01000117.1, read on the forward strand.
ATGTCCATCATCTCCGGGTCTGTGCCCTGTCCGGTCAGGGCTTCACCGCCAAAGAGGGTACGATAATTTTCCTTGCACGTTTCTATTCTGTTCATTGTTTCGTTGTTCTGTGCCTTTGCCGGCATGAGTCCTGCCAGCAACAAAACCAATACAATTATAGACTGCTTCATATTCATCATGTTCTTGCTTATAAACTTTTTCCTAACTGATATGCCTGTTCAGGATAACGGGTGTTACGGACAGAACCTGCCGTCCATACGCCGGACGCCACCACCTCGCCTACGCTTTCCCAACCAAGATAGTCCATTAAAGTGTGATAATGCACAAGCATCGGTTCAGCTTCCTTTTTTGAAGTGTCAGCGTATGTCATCAGGTAAGCAGCCTTCTTGTAATGGCCTTTAATTTGCCCGTTGATGGCATAAAAGCGGTCGATTACCCGTTTCATCTGTGCTGAAATGCCAAAATAATACATCGGTGTGGCGAACACCACCATGTCTGCCGCAATGAGATGCGGACGCAATTCATTAAAATCATCCTTTATCACACACGGACCGTCCATTCCGCAACGGTTGCAGGCACGGCAAGGTTCCACTTGTTTAAAGGCGCAGTCGAAGCGGAACACCTCGTGCCCCTGCTCTTCGGCTCCTTTGATAAACTGTTCAGCGAGGTAGGCTGAATTCCCCTTGGCACGGGGACTGCCAGTCAATACTACAATTTTCATTTTCTTACTGCTGTTTTTAGTTTCATCGATATGTTCTGCCGCTTGCACCAGCCCGTTGCCCAAGACGGTGCTTTCGGCTGCCACAAGCAGGGATTTGCGGAGGAAATCACGTCGTTCCATCAATTCTTTGAGTTAAATGTTTTTCCAAGTGTCGTACATTTGGCAATTTCGTCTCCCGTCCGCAAGTAAGTATAGTTGGGCATTTCGAAGAGGACGGGTTTCAGCTTGCTGTAGTCCGGTTTTCCTTTGTCATTGAGAATACTTTCTTCAGCATAGGTGTTCGTGATTTTGCAGATGAAGTTATCGAACGTATCCGTTTCGTAATTATCTACCACCTCACATTCCATCACCAACAGACTTTCATCAATGACAGGAGTTCCGGCTTCACCCGGATGCCAGGCAAAGACTTCCGATTTGTCCGTCTTCGCTCCGCTGACGCAACCGACATAGTCAGCACGTTGCAGCATGGCTTCGTCTACCATATTG
>DWYO01000118.1 GCA_019118725.1 Candidatus Parabacteroides intestinavium
AACGTATGCTCTTTCGTCTACCATACTGCCTATCGTACAGCAATTGAAAGTCCCGGTCATATTGTTGAATATCCAGCCCTCGGCACACATTGATTATCGTTATGTGAATAGCTTGAACGATCGTGGAAAAATGACCGGAGAGTGGTTAGCGTATTGTCAGGCTTGTTCTGTACCGGAATTCGCTCATGTGTTTAACCGAGCCGGGATTCGGTATGATATAGTTACGGGACATTTGGAGAATGAGGAAACATGGACACAACTGAACGAATGGCTGGAAGTCTTGGTGGCGGCAGAAAAGATGCGTTGTAACCGAATGGGGATCTTAGGACATTATTATTGTGGAATGCTGGATATCTATTCCGATTTGACCCGCGAGGCGGTTACTTTCGGAACACATATCGAGTTGTTGGAAATGTGTGAACTGAAAGCTTTGCGTGATAGCGTTACCCAAGAGGATATAGAACGGAAGATAGCAGAGTTCCGCACTTCATTTGAGGTTGTTCCGGAATGTGAGCTTCAGGAATTAGAGCGTGCTGCGCGTACTTCGGTGGCATTGGACCGATTGGTGGAGATTCATCATTTGGGTTCGATGGCTTATTATTATGAAGGATATGCCGGAAATGAGTATGAGAATATTGTTACCTCAGTTATTGCCGGGAACACATTGCTGACCGGAAAGGGTATTCCTATTGCTGGCGAGTGTGAAGTGAAAAACGTGCAGGCCATGAAAATTATGTCTTTATTGAATGCAGGTGGCTCGTTTTCTGAACTTTATGCTTTCGATTTTGATGCGGATGTCATTTTGTGGGGACATGACGGCCCGGCACATTTCCTGATGGCAGAGGATAAGGTGAAGCTGGTTCCCTTGCCGGTTTATCATGGCAAACCGGGAAAAGGTCTGTCTATTCAGATGAGTGTCAAGCCCGGTCCGGTGACACTTTTGTCGGTTTGCGAACAAGAGAGCGGGATATTTTTATTGGTTGCAGAAGGGGAAGCCGTAGAGGGCGAAACTCTTCAAATCGGCAATACCAACAGCCGGTATCGTTTTGCATGCGGAATCCGTTCCTTCATAGACCAATGGAGCAAAGCCGGACCTTCACATCATTGTGCCATTGGGGTAGGGCATATAGCTGGAAAATTGCGGAAACTAGCGTTTCTGTTCGGTATTCCGATTGTGGAAGTGAAATAGATTAGAGAACGTAATAAATAGCAGGCTTATGAAAAATATAAAACAAATATTTTGTCTTTTGAGTGTGATAGGGCTGTCGGCTTGTCAGCAGCCTGTAAATAAAGATTGGGCAGAGCTTCACGAAAATTTTCAGTCTCCTCCGGAATCAGCCCGGCCCGGTGTTTATTGGTATTTTATGGATGGAAATTTGTCTAAGGAGGGAATGACTAAGGATTTGGAAGCCATGAAGCGAGCTGGCATAGGCTCGGTCGTTTTCTTGGAGGTGAACGTGGGTATTCCGCGGGGAAACGTGGACTTCCTTAGTGAGGAGTGGAAATCTTGTTTCAAACATGCAGTCAAGGAATGTGAACGTTTAGGGATAAGCATGACTTTGGGGATTGGACCGGGATGGACCGGAAGTGGAGGACCTTGGGTAAAGGCAGAGCAATCCATGCGTCATCTGGTAGCTTCATCAACCCTTGTGAATGGGGCTGGAAAACAGACTATACGACTGGAAAAACCGTCACCCAAAGCGCCTTATTTTGGGGAAGGAGCATTTACCCCTGAATTAAAAGAACGATGGAAAGAGTATTATGAGGATGTGGCGGTTTTGGCTTTCCCTACCCCCGGCGAATTGTCTCGTATCAAAGATATCGGTGAGAAGGCCTTGTATTATCGTGCTCCTTACAGTTCGGTACCTGGAGTCAAGCAGTATTTGTCTCGCGAGGATTTTGAACCGGTCGGAAAGGTCATACAAGAGAATGAGGTTGTCGATTTGACTTCTTTGTTGCAGGAAGACGGGAGCATTACGTGGAATGTTCCGGAAGGGAATTGGACGATAATGCGTTTTGGCATACGGAATAATGGCGCTGTAACGCGGCCAGCTCCTTTGCCTGGTGTCGGGTTTGAATGCGATAAGACGGATACGGCTTCTTTAAAGGCGCATTTTCAAGTGTTTACGGATGAGTTGATGCGTGTCGTGGGTGAGCGGGATACTACATTGCCTGGAGGACTGAAATGCCTGCATATGGACAGTTGGGAAATGGGGGCGCAGAATTGGACGCCCGGATTACGGGATGCGTTTAAAAAACGGAGGGGCTATGATCCACAACCTTATTATCCGATTTATGCGGGATATATAGTTGGCAGTCCAGAACTGAGCGAACGTTTCCTTTGGGATTTGCGACAGACTATGCAGGAACTGATGATAGAGAATCATTCCGGATATGTCAAGCGCTATGCGCATCAACGAGGAATGCGTTTATCTATCGAACCTTACGATATGAATCCGATGCAGGATTTGGAATTGGGTGCGTCTGCTGATATCCCGATGTGTGAGTTTTGGAGTCCGGGCGGATATAATACCTCCTTCTGTGCTGTTGAGGGTAGCTCCATAGGGAATATAAAAGGACAGCGCTTGGTGCCTGCTGAGGCATTTACTGCTCATGGAGACGGCTGGAAACAGCATCCGGCTTCCATGAAAAATCAGACAGACTGGGCTTTTGCCGCGGGTATTAATCGACTGACTTACCATACTTTCCAGCATCAGGCATTGCCGGACAGTTTACGTCCCGGAATGACAATGGGGCCGTATGGGGTGCATTGGGACCGCAATCAGACGTGGTGGCCTTACGCTTCGGGCTATCATACTTACGTGTCACGTTGCCAATATTTGCTACAGAGCGGGCGGACGGTGGCTGATATACTCTATTTAGCTCCGGAAGAGGCTCCGTTTGTGTTCCGGGCTCCGAAGTCGGCTTGGGAGGGTGTAGAAGAATATTTGCCGGATAAAAAAGGATATAACTTTGATGCTTGTCCGGCCAGTCTTCTTTATCAGGCATCTGTGAAAGGAGGAAAGATTTATTTCCCATCAGGGGCGCAGTATGAATTGTTGGTGCTGCCTGACTTTGAACGGATGACTCCGAAACTGTTGGGCAAAATACAGGAATTAGTCCGTGCCGGTGCTACGTTGGTCGGCTTACCTCCGAAGGAAGCTCCCGGGTTAAGCGATTATCCGAACAATGATAAAGAAGTAGAGCGTATCGTTCAAGAAATGTGGGGTGTCGAAGAATTGCCTTCCGGTTTGGAAAAGCGGGTATATGGGAAAGGCATGATTTATTACGGAAAGGTACTGGAAGATCAAGCTGATAATCTTTATCCCGATTATGCGCTTACCGCTGCGATTCTTAAGGAGAAGCAGCAGACCGAAGATTTTGCGTCTGCATCCGGTACGGTTCGTTATATACACAAACAACGGGGGGATGTAGACTATTATTTTGTAGCCAATCGTACCGGAGAGGATCAGCATGAGACCTGTTCGTTCCGTATTTCCGGTAAGAAAGTACAACTTTGGGATCCGATAACCGGTGAGATACTTGCCGTACCTTCTTATACGGATAACGGAGAGACCATTTCTGTGGATTTATCGTTTGCTCCTTATCAGAGTTATTTTCTGTTCTTCGGTGAGAATATGCCACAAGAGGGCCTGGAGAAGATGAATCTGGCTACGAAGAAGGAGGTCATGACATTGAATCAGCCGTGGACTGTCTGCTTCGACCCGGCATGGGGAGGTCCGCAAAAGGTCTCGTTTGCTGCATTGCAGGATTGGTCTAAGCATCCGAACGATAGCATCCGGTACTATTCCGGTACAGCTGTCTATACTACCCGATTCGAGTTTCATCCGGAGCAGCAAAACTACTTTTTGGATTTGGGGGATGTGAAGAATATGGCGAAGGTTTATCTGAACGGTCAGGATTTAGGCATCGTGTGGACAACTCCTTGGAAGGTGGATTTGGCTCAGGCTTTACAAGAGGGAACTAACGAGTTGCGGATAGAGGTGACCAATTTGTGGCCCAACCGCCTGATAGGCGATGAACGGAATCCGGAACATCGTTATACTTATACAACGTTTAAACATTATACCGCCGATTCTCCATTGCTACCCTCCGGTCTTTTAGGACCTGTGCGGATATTGGTAGAATAGAACTGCCAATTATCTTGTTTCAAGGCATGAAACTTTAGTTTCTTTGGACGGAACTAATGTTTCATGCCTTGAAATTTTCTTAGTGATCCTATATAATAAATGTTATACTGGTCCGTTTATTTTAGATAGGTGATACGTAAAAAAGAAAAAGGTTCATGAATAGCATATACGACTCCCGGCAACGGTTGAAATACCTATTTATTATAGCAGCTATATTTATTGCTATTGCATCGGTGTTTGTCTCTGATCTGCTTATTAAAGATCTGGCACGTGAGGAAAGGGAGAAGATAGAGATTTGGGCAGAGGCTACACGGGTCTTGACGAGCGAAGATCCCAGTCTGAACATGAATCTGATTCTGAAAATCATTCAAGGGAATACCTCTATTCCGGTTATGTTATGTAATGACCAGGATAGTGTGATGAATTATAAGAATATCGAATTGCCGGAAAAAGGGGCTGACGAGTATCTGCGGAAAAAGGTGGAGGAGCTGAAGCATAAAAATCAGCCTCTTCCGATTGATATGGGGGATGGTACTTTTCAATACCTTTATTATGATGACTCGATTAATCTGAAACGGCTATTGGTTTATCCGTACGCGCAACTCAGTGTGATGGCGGTCTTCATTCTGCTTGCTTTCATCGCCTTGGCCAGTACCAAACGGGCAGAGCAAAATAAGGTGTGGGTGGGCTTGTCTAAGGAAACCGCTCATCAGTTGGGAACACCAATCTCTTCGTTGATAGCCTGGCTTGAATATTTGAAATTGAAAGATATTGATCCGGCTTTGCTTGCGGAGATGGAAAAGGACGTGAAGCGTTTGGAGATGATAGCCGAGCGTTTTTCCAAAATCGGCTCCACACCGGAACCGGTGCCGGTGGATATCTGTCAATCCATCAGCTCGGCGTTGGAATATATGCAGACCCGTATTTCGTCTAAGGTCAAGATTTCAATAGAAGCCCCGGATCATCCGGTTATCGTACTGATGAACAATTCCCTGTTTGCCTGGGTTGTGGAGAACCTCTGCAAGAATGCGGTAGATGCAATGGAGGGGCAGGGAAGCATCACTTTCCATGTCGAAGAGAAGGGCAAGAATGTGCGTATCGATGTGACAGATACAGGGAAAGGAATTTTGAAGTCGAGGTTTAAGACCGTATTTAATCCGGGATATACTACCAAGAAGCGCGGGTGGGGATTGGGCCTGTCGTTGGTAAAGCGTATCGTGGAATCGTACCATGGCGGAAAAATCTTTGTAAAGAGTTCGGAAATAGGAAAAGGCACGACTTTCCGCATAGAACTTAGGCTTTTTACGCACTAACAGACAGGTAATAAAGAGAGAAAAAGAGTTTATAATAAAAAATAACTATGTACATGTTGCTTTTCTGTTAAGATTTTTCGTACCTTTGCAAAGTTTTTACACAAATAGGCTTTGGGGAAATTTGAATTATATAATATAGACCTGAAGAATATGACTCCTGGAACACATGAATTTGATTATTCATTGGAGAACAAATTCTTCGCAGACATAGACGGAGACCAAGTACAGAAGGGAAAAGTCAAGGTTCATGTGCGGGTGAAACGTATGTCTATGATGTTTGAAATGGATTTCCATACCGAAGGCATAGTCCTGATTCCTTGCGATCGCTGCTTGGATGATATGGAGCAACCTATCGAAACGGACAATCGGCTGATTGTGAAGTTCGGTAAGGAATATGCGGAAGAAAGTGATGAGATTCTGATTATACCGGAAGAAGAAGGCAAGCTGAATATAGCCTGGTTCTTGTATGAATTTATCGCTTTGGCTATTCCGATGAAGCATGTGCATGCTCCGGGAAAATGTAACAAGGCTATGTCGGCAAAGCTGAATAAGCACCGTGCCAGAAGCATGGATGATGATGAAGATGGCTTGGCGGATTTCGATGAGGTTGAAGGGGCTGAAGAGGACCGGCCGGTTGATCCGCGATGGGATGCTTTAAGAGATTTAGTTGAGAATGATAACAATTAAAATAATAAATTAAAATGGCACATCCTAAAAGAAGACAAGGTAAGACAAGAACAGCCAAGAGAAGAACTCACGATAAGGCTGTAGCTCCAACAATGGCTATTTGCCCTAACTGCGGTGCTTGGCACATCTATCACACAGTATGTGGCGAATGTGGCTATTACAGAGGTAAGTTAGCAATCGTAAAAGAAGCTGCTGTGTAAGTTTATCAAAACACTTGATTTGGTAAATGGAAGAAATAGCCCTAAAAAATCGATTTTTTAGGGCTTTTTTTAATCTATAGCTTTTAGAACAATGGAAAAGATTAATGCAGTAATCACGGGTATTGGCGGGTATGTTCCGGAAGATGTCCTGACAAATGAGGACATTTGTAAAATGGTGGATACGACTGATGAATGGATAATGACACGTGTCGGTATCAAGGAACGTAGAATCTTGAAAGGCGAAGGGCGTGGTACTTCCTATATGGGAATCCAAGCTGTAAAACAGTTGTTGGAAAAAACAAAGGTTAATCCGGAAGAGATCGAAGTCGTTATTGTGGCTTCTACCACTCCCGATTACCATTTCCCAATGACTGCTTCTATTATAGCGTATCAGACAGGATGTAAGAATGCCTTTACGTTTGATATGCAGGGGGCTTGTGCCGGATTTTTGTATGCGCTGGAAACAGGTTCAAATTATATCCGTACAGGACGTTATAAAAAGGTGATTGTGGTTGCCGGTGATAAGATGACCTCGATTACCAATTATGAAGACCGTACGACTTGCCCGCTCTTTGGAGACGGATGCGGGGCTGTGCTGCTGGAACCGACGACCGAAGAAATCGGTGTGATGGATGTCTTATTGCATACGGATGGAGTCGGTTTCTCTCATCTGATTATGAAAGCCGGAGGATCGGCTTATCCCTCTACGCATGAAACCGTAGACCGCCGCGAACATTTTGTTTATCAAGATGGAAGGACTGTGTTTAAATATGCGGTGACTTATATGGCGGATGCCGCCGCTGAGATTGCCGAACGCAATCATCTGACGCAGGATGACATCACGTGGATTGTCCCGCATCAGGCTAATTTGCGTATTATTGATGCTACGGCTAAGCGTCTGGGTGTTCCGATGGAAAAGGTTATGGTGAATATCCAGAAATATGGTAATACCAGTGCCGGAACCATTCCTTTGTGCTTATGGGAATGGGAAAAGCAGCTGAAGAAGGGCGATAATCTGATATTGGCTGCCTTTGGGGCAGGATTCACATGGGGTTCTGTCTATTTAAAGTGGGGATATGATGGAGAAAAAGCATAAATCGGGATTTGTCAATATTGTCGGTAATCCGAATGTCGGAAAATCAACCTTGATGAATCGGCTGGTGGGCGAGCGTCTGTCTATTATTACATCGAAGGCGCAGACTACACGTCATCGTATCATGGGAATTGTCAATACCGATGATATGCAAATAGTCTATTCCGATACGCCGGGAGTCCTGCAACCTAATTATAAGTTGCAGGAGTCCATGCTTAATTTCTCTGAATCTGCATTGGATGATGCGGATGTGCTCCTTTATGTGACAGATGTAATTGAGACTATTGATAAAAATGAACATTTCCTTCAGCAGGTTCAGAAGGAGAATTGTCCGGTTTTGTTGCTTATCAACAAAATAGACCAGACCGATCAGATGAAGCTGGAGGCTTTGGTGCAGCAATGGAAAGAGATTCTTCCGCAGGCTGAGATTATCCCGATTTCTGCGCTTACTAATTTCAATGTCGATTATGTGAAGCGTCGGATTGAGGAACTGATGCCGGAGTCTCCTCCTTACTTTGAGAAAGACGCGTTGACCGATAAGCCGGCTCGTTTCTTCGTAACGGAAATTATCCGTGAGAAGATTTTGTTGTATTATCAGAAGGAGATTCCCTATGCTGTAGAGGTGGTGGTAGAGCTGTTCAAAGAGGATGCAGAATTGATTCATATCAAAGCAGTCGTCATTTGCGAACGGGATTCACAAAAAGGAATTATTATTGGTCATAAAGGACAGGCCTTGAAGAAGGTTGGTGCGATGGCCCGTAAGGATATCGAACGTTTCTTTGAGAAGAAAGTTTTTCTCGAAATGTTTGTCAAGGTGGAAAAGGATTGGCGAAATCGTGATAATATGCTTCGCGCGTTCGGCTATCGTTTGGAATAAGCTTAGAAAGGAGTCTCTGAAAAACTCATAAACTAAAAACTCACAAACTCATAAACTAAAAAACAGTATGGGAAATCTTGTTGCAATAGTTGGTAGACCCAACGTAGGAAAATCCACGCTGTTCAATCGTCTGACCCAAAGCCGGCAGGCTATTGTCAACGAAGAAGCAGGAACAACACGCGATCGCCAATACGGCAAGGTGGAATGGCTGACCAAGGAGTTTTCTTTGGTCGATACCGGTGGATGGGTGGTTAATTCGGAAGATGTTTTCGAAGAGGAAATCAACAAGCAGGTGAAAATTGCCATAGAGGAGGCAGATGTCATCTTGTTTGTGGTGGATGTACAGAATGGTTTGACCGATTTGGACATGGATGTGGCTAATATTTTGCGACGTAGCCGGAAGCCGATTTTGCTGGTGGCAAACAAGGCGGATAGTTTTGATGCGCATATCCAGTCGGCTGAGTTTTATTCTTTAGGTCTGGGCGATCCGATTTGCATTTCGGCCATCAATGGTTCTTGTACCGGAGACTTATTGGATAAGATTCTGGAGGTCATGCCGGAAGGAAAGGCGATGAAGATGGAAGAAGATTTGCCACGTATTGCGGTCGTAGGGCGTCCGAATGCCGGAAAGTCTTCTTTGGTGAATGCTTTTATCGGAGAGGAACGGAATATCGTTACGGATATAGCCGGAACAACACGTGATTCTATTTATACGAAATACAATAAATTCGGGCTGAATTTTTATTTGGTTGATACTGCCGGTATCCGTAAGAAAGGTAAGGTGAATGAGGATTTGGAATATTATTCCGTAATTCGTTCTATCCGGGCTATCGAAAATTCGGATGTTTGTGTTTTGATGCTGGATGCCACTCGTGGTATCGAGAGCCAGGACCTGAATATCTTTTCGCTCATTCAAAAGAACCGGAAAGGTTTGGTCGTTTGTGTGAATAAGTGGGATTTGGTTGAGGATAAGAGCCAAAAAGTGATTGATACTTTTACAACGGCTATCCGCGAGCGTTTGGCTCCGTTTACCGACTTCCCGATAATTTTTATCTCGGCTTTGACCAAACAACGTATCTTCAAAGTGTTGGAGACCGCTAAGCAGGTTTACGATAATCGTCATCGTCGTGTGTCTACGGCTAAACTGAACGAGACGATGCTTCCGATAATCGAGAATTATCCGCCTCCAGCATGGAAAGGCAAATATATTAAGATTAAGTATATCACTCAGCTGCCTTCTGGGACAATTCCTTCGTTTGTATTCTTTTGTAACCTGCCGCAGTGGGTTAAAGATCCTTACAAGCGTTTCCTGGAGAATAAGATTCGAGGAAATTGGAATTTCACAGGAACTCCGATAAATATATTTATTCGGGAAAAGTAGCGGGTGAAAAGATTGTTTAGGTATGTTATTACAAGTATTTTATATTCTCTTCTTCTATTTTATAGGAGAGGTTATCAGCTATGGCATAAACGGATTTATTCCGGGAAGTGTGATAGGCATGGTGCTTTTATTTCTTGCATTGGCATTCAAACGGGTAAAGCCTGAGCATGTGAATAAAGTATCCAAAGTATTGACAGATAATATGGGCTTGTTCTTTCTTCCGGCAGGAGTCGGGTTGATGGGCTCGCTAAATATTTTATCTGCATCGTGGGCGGTTATCTTGACCGCTTGTGTTGTCAGTACTATTCTGGTAATCGTTACGGTTGCTTTGATTCAAGAAGGGTTTGAGAAGCATAAGGTACATCATTAAGATAAGTCTTTTTGAGTTTGTTGGTTTGTAAGTCTTTTGGTGAGGTTGATCAGTAGAGGACTTAAAATTGAATTATGAAATACGAATGACGGATTTATTGTCACATTCTGAGATCTTTGATTTGGCTTTGGTTATTGGTACATATATATTAGCTACGCTTTTATATAAGAAGACGCATTTAGGGATTCTTCACCCGTTGCTTACTTCGATATTTGTTATCATTGTCATACTGAAGACACTGGATATCCCTTACGAATCATTCAAGGATGGTACGCATCTGATTAATTTTATGTTGGGGCCTTCTGTGGTGGCGTTGGGATATGTGTTGTATGAGCAAATGCACTATCTGAAAGGCAATGTCGTTTCCATTCTGACGGCTGTTACCGTGGGAGCGGTTGTAGGGATAGTCAGTGTGATAGCGATAGGTAATTTAATGGGGGCAGACCAGGCGTTGATTGCCACTTTACAGCCTAAGTCGGTTACAACACCAATCGCGATGGGTATATCCGAAAAGAATGGAGGAATCCCTTCATTGACAGCGGTAATTGTCGTGGCGGTAGGAATTTTTGGAAGTATTGTCGGTCCGGCTGTCATGAAGATTTTGGGAATAGAGAGCCGTATAGCCAAAGGATTGGCTTTAGGTGCTTCTTCGCATGGATTGGGTACGGCAACGGCTATCCAACTGGGGGCGGTCGAAGGTGCCTTGAGTGGATTGGCAATCGGTTTGATGGGGATTATGACAGCCGTTTTGGTCCCTGTTGTCCGGCTTGTTTTAGATTGGATTTACTAATAGGTTGACAAGGAAACAGGTAAACCAGCTGATAAGGATATCAACAGTATAGACTCTGTATCTGCAACTTTGTTGCCTTGTCCTTTAAAAATATAACTATGTCAGAAATCTATCCGACTGATCTGCCTTATAAAGTGGCAGACATGAGCCTTGCTGATTTTGGTCGCAAGGAAATTGAAATCTCTGAGCACGAGATGCCGGGGTTGATGGCGCTTCGTAAGAAATATGGCGAACAGAAGCCGTTGAAGGGAGCCCGTATCACCGGTTCATTGCACATGACTATCCAGACCGCTGTGCTTATTGAGACGTTGGTGGCTCTTGGTGCCGATGTCCGTTGGGCTAGTTGTAACATCTTTTCTACGCAAGATCATGCAGCGGCGGCTATTGCGGCTGACGGAGTACCGGTTTTTGCCTGGAAAGGTGAGTCTTTGGAAGAATATTGGTGGTGTACGGAGATGGCTCTCCGTTTTCCGGGTGGCAAAGGTCCGCACTTGATTGTGGATGATGGAGGAGATGCTTCTTTATTGGTACACATGGGGTATCGGGCTGAAAATGATCCGGCAACGATTCAGCGTGCAGGCAGTAACCATGAGGAGCAGTGTATTTTGGATACCTTGAACCGTATTTTGCAAGAGGATCCGACTCGTTGGCATCGTACCGTTGCTGAAATGAAGGGAGTATCTGAAGAGACTACAACTGGCGTACATCGTCTTTATCAAATGATGGAACGGGGCGAATTGCTGATTCCGGCTATCAATGTGAATGATTCGGTAACAAAATCAAAGTTCGATAATCTTTATGGATGCCGCGAATCGTTAGCTGATGGCATCAAACGAGCAACGGATGTGATGATTGCCGGTAAGGTAGTTGTTGTTGCTGGCTATGGGGATGTCGGCAAAGGGTGTGCGCATTCCATGCGCAGTTATGGCGCACGTGTGCTGGTTACGGAGATAGATCCGATTTGTGCTTTACAGGCTGCTATGGAAGGTTTTGAGGTAACGACCATGGAAGAAGCCGTGAAGGAGGGAAACATATTTGTGACTACAACCGGTAATTGTGACATTATAACTATCGACCATATGCTGGCTATGAAAGATCAGGCGATAGTCTGCAATATAGGCCATTTTGATAATGAGATTCAGGTGGACAAACTTATGAATTATCCGGGGATCAGTCGGCTCAACATCAAACCTCAAGTTGATAAGTTCACTTTCCCTGACGGCCATTCTATTTTCTTATTGGCTGAAGGGCGTTTGGTGAATTTAGGTTGTGCGACAGGCCATGCTTCTTTCGTGATGAGCAATTCTTTTACTAATCAGGTGCTAGCGCAAATGGACCTTTGGCAGAAGCCCTATAAAATAGGTGTTTATCGGTTGCCCAAGCATTTGGATGAGGAGGTGGCACGCCTTCATTTAGAGCGTATCGGCGTAAAACTTACCCGACTCACTCAAAAACAGGCGGATTATATTGGTGTCTCTGTTGATGGACCTTATAAAGCAGAGCATTATAGATATTGACCAAGTTGACAAGGCTACAGCTAACGAATGTTAGACTTTAGCCTTGTTACTTGAATAACTACTATATTACTTCCGACTCTATTTCTCCATCAGAGAAGCGAGTGGTGAGATGGTCACCGGACTTGACAGCCTTAGCCGACTTTAGAATTTTCCCATCTCGTAGTGTCAGGCTATAGCCTCGTTTTAAAATATAATCGGGTGAAGCCATGCGGATAAATTGTTCTTGTAGCTCTATAAATCTGGATTCTTTTAGGAGACGGCTACTGATTGCTGTGTGGATGCGTTGGTGCATGAGCTCCAATTGATTTTTATTCCGTTCCAATAGACCGGAAGTAATTGTCGGAAGTTTGGATGCCAACAAGTTCAAGGCCGAACGATTGCGTTCGATGCGGTTGTTGACAGTTGCAGGTAAAAGAGTGCCTATCCGTTGCA
>DWYO01000119.1 GCA_019118725.1 Candidatus Parabacteroides intestinavium
ATAAACGGGAAAGAAGGTAGGCATGAACGGAGTCAAAGATAGGCATCTTTTTTAGCTTTGAAAATCAGTCCAAATAAACATCTTTCGGAGCAATCTGATATTCCAATCCCGGAATCAACTCTTTCAAGAGCATGAAGATGTTTTCAAGCGATTCGTCCTTTTTGAAATGAATGGTCAGGCGATTATCGTTATAGACGGAAGTATGCAGATGAACGGTTACCCCGTAATTGCGTTCTATTGTACGGATAACATCCCGGAATGACGCATTATCAAAGAACAGGCCTCCGCTCCGCCAATCGGAGTAATCAGCAGACCGAACCTGACGCACATCCACCTCCTTATTATTTACATGATACACCAATTGTTCGTTGGGCTTCAACTGATAGATTCTATCTGCTACTTCATTCAAATGCACCTGTACGGTCCCTTGCTCCAAGGTCGCTTTTATCTCCTTCGACTCCGGATAAGCCCACACATCAAAGCGTGTGCCCAGCACCTCTACATCTAAAGCGCGAACATTAACCATGAAAGGCCACTCGTTATTCCCATCCACTTCAAAATATCCCTCACCGGAGAGATAAACCTCGCGCCGGTCTCCGAAAAAAGCAGATGGGTAAACTAATACACTTCCGGAATTCAACCACACCCGGCTACTATCCGGCAGGGTAATCATCTCGCGCTTTCCAACCGGAACAAAATGTTCAATCATAGAAACCTGCGCCAATTGTTGACGCATGGCTGAAGCATCCCGGTACATATAAACAGAAGAAGCAATCAATACTAACGAGAGAATCCACAAGGCAGCAATGCTCGCCCTTTTCAGGAATACGGATAACGTACGCTTAGGCGCAGACTTGTCCAATCGGTGTTGCAGGCGTCTGAACGCCTCCTTTGTCCGATGCTCATCACGAGGGAAACCGATTTCTTCCCACAATGAGAAACACGCCTCTTCCTGCTCTTTCTCATTCCTCTTCGCTATCATGCGCCGATGAACCCGATTAATCATCTCTTTCGAAAAAGAATGATGAAAGAAATAAGTAATAATTTTCCGTATCTCGCTCATTTTATCAACTTCTACGCTTACGCATTTATAATAATGACAACTATTTTGCCCGTAGCACCTAAAAAATTAACATAAATATAGAAATGGGATCAAGAGCAAAACCTTCCGAAGCTCTTTCAACGCCAAATTCAGGTGATTCTCGACCGTTTTCTTTTGCAAACCTAACTTCTCGGCTATTTCGGCATTCGAGAGGCCGGCTTCCCGACTCAACTTATAGATGGTTTTGCGTTGAGGCGGAAGACTTTCGACCACCAAATCCACCAAAAGAGTCAAATCTTTCGCAATTAAGTCCTCATAAGGCGAACAGTCGTCTTCCTCCTCAAAAGGCCTTTCTTGTAACCATTCCTGGCGGAGTTGCTTTGCCTCTATGTAATTATAAGTCATATTCCGTGAAAGCACAAAAAGATAAACCCCTAAGTTCCGTACATCCGCAAAAGCAGCCCGGTTCGTCCATAGTTTGGCGAATATATCCTGAGCTAAGTCCTCCGCATCCTCCTCCGATTTCAACAAACCGAAGACAAAATATCTGACCTTAGGGTAATAACGCATGAAAATTTCCTCAAAAGCTTTCCGACTCCCGGAGGCCAACCCCTGCGCTAATCGTTGTTCTTCTTTGTTTTCCTCTGCCATCGGAGACAAATTTAGCAATTTTCTTTCAACTTTTTTATGCTTAGTTCTTTAGTTTTTGAGTTTATGGGTTTATAAGCTCTTGTTACGCTTCAACTTAAATGATATATATTCCAAACAGCTTCTTATAATTTTCAATTTTCAATTTTCAATTTGTAGAAATCCTATTACCTTTGCAAATTGAAAACAAAAAAATAGTATGGAAATTGCAGCATTAGTATCGGGAGGCGTGGATAGCTCTGTGGTAGTTCATCTCTTAAAAGAAGCGGGCTACGATCCGACCATCTTCTATATCCGCATCGGAATGGAAGACAAGGATGGCTACATCGATTGCCCGGCGGAAGAGGACATTGAAATCACATCGTATATCGCCAAGAAGTATGGATGCCGCTTCGAACAGGTATCGTTGCATGATGAATACTGGGAGAAAGTGGTCAGCTATACGATTGATTCCGTTAAGCGTGGTTTGACACCAAACCCGGATATGATGTGCAATAAATATATCAAGTTCGGATGCTTTGAAGATAAATGGGGAAAAGACTTCGACAAGATTGCCACGGGGCATTACGCCACTACGACCGAGATTAACGGGAAGGTGTGGCTCTCGACCGCAAAAGATCCGATAAAGGACCAAACCGATTTCTTAGGACAAATCACCCGTCTCCAAATCCAGAAGCTGATGTTCCCTATCGGGCATCTGATGAAGAGCGAGGTACGTGCCATTGCCGAAGCGCAGAAGCTGCCCAGTGCCAAGCGCAAGGATAGCCAAGGTATCTGCTTTTTGGGAAAAATAAACTATAATGACTTCATCGAACGTTACTTGGGGAAACGTCCGGGAAAAATTATCGAACTGGAAACCGGCAAAGTTTTGGGGAAGCACAACGGATATTGGTTCCATACCATCGGACAACGCAAAGGATTAGGCTTGAGCGGCGGACCGTGGTTTGTCATCAAAAAGGATATCCGGCGTAATATAATATATGTATCGAACGGATATGACCCGGAAACGCAATACGGAAAAGTCATTAACATGCACGGATTCGATTTCATTACCGAAGACCCGTGGGGCGAGTTTGACGATGCGAAGGAGATCACCTTTAAAATCCGTCACACCCCGGAGTTCACGCATGGTTATATCCGCCGAATCGGAGATGTATATCGTATCGAATCAGACGATAAAATACAAGGCATTGCACCAGGGCAATATGGTGTGGTCTACGATAAGGACCATCATCTTTGCCTGGGGAGCGGTATGATTATCGGAGACGAAGGAAACTAAATACACGATGAAGCGGAAAAAAGAGCTCATACTCCGCACTGGCGATACGATAAAAGTGGACAGACTGGAACGTCCGCAATTGCTTTTAAACGAAAATGGCAACCCGTTGGTCCTGTATGCAGCCTGCTCCATTGAAGATTTAAACGCAAAAAGTGATGGGAGTTCCTTTAACGTACAAATCCCGCTGAAAAAGATAAAGCGAACAGGTAACGGGAGGCGCATTCAAACGCAGCCGTTAGTACATCAATTATCCAGATCAAGCAAATGAAATGAAGCAGTTGCTCGAACACTATATTTCATCAGGAAGAAGTCGCTGATTACGAATAAAAACATATACAGAATAACAAACAATAAATAACAAAAACAAAGCAACTATGCAAAAACCGTCAATACCGAAAGGTACCAGAGATTTTTCGCCGGAAGAAATGGCGAAACGTAATTATATATTTAATACCATCCGCGATGTGTATCATCTTTATGGATTCCAGCAAATAGAGACTCCGGCAATGGAAAACCTGTCCACGCTGATGGGCAAGTATGGCGAAGAGGGCGACAAGCTCCTGTTCAAGATTTTGAACTCGGGCGATTGTTTTGCTGGTATCTCTGAAGAGGAACTGAAAGAGATGAATCCCGTAAAATTTGCCAATAAAGCGTGTGAAAAGGGGCTACGTTACGACCTGACCGTTCCGTTCGCCCGCTACGTGGTTCAGCATCGGAATGAGATATTTTTCCCTTTCAAACGCTATCAGATCCAACCTGTCTGGCGTGCAGACCGTCCGCAGAAAGGACGTTACCGGGAGTTCTATCAGTGTGATGCCGATGTGGTCGGCTCAGACTCCTTAATGAATGAAGTGGAATTGATTCAGATCATAGATGAAGTATTCGATCGTTTCAAAATCCGTGTCTGCATCAAGCTGAACAATCGCAAGATTCTTTCGGGTATTGCCGAAATCATAGGAGCCTCAGACAAAATCGTAGACATTACGGTTGCTATCGACAAGTTAGATAAGATTGGCTTGGATAATGTGAACGCGGAACTTCGAGAGAAAGGGTTGCCGGAAGAGGCGATTGCCCGGCTCCAGCCGGTCATTTTGCTTAGCGGAACGAACCGTGAGAAGATCGCTTCTTTGAAAGAGATTCTGGCTTCGTCCGAAATTGGCATGAAAGGTATCGAAGAACTGGAGTTTATCTTAGACCGCATAGACAAAGTGGTACTCCATGCCGAACTGGAACTGGACCTGACCTTAGCACGCGGATTGAATTATTATACCGGAGCTATCTTTGAAGTAAAGGCCTTGGATGTGCAGATCGGAAGCATCACCGGAGGCGGACGTTACGATAACCTGACCGGAGTATTTGGCATGGAGGGAGTATCGGGAGTGGGCATCTCGTTCGGAGCCGATCGCATCTTCGATGTATTGAATCAGCTGGATTTGTATCCGAAAAATGCGTTGAAAAAAACGCAACTTCTGTTCATTAACTTTGGCCAGACGGAAGCGGATTATCTCCTTCCATTCATAGCGCAATTACGCGCGATAGGCATCCGTATCGAACTTTATCCAGAAGCCGCCAAGATAAAGAAACAGATGAGTTACGCCGATGCGAAGAATATTCCGTTCGTGGCTATTGTGGGTGAAACAGAAATGGCCGAAAACAGGGTGACACTGAAGAATATGATCACCGGTGAACAACGGATGATGATATGGGATGAATTATTGGCACAATTCAAATAGATTTGTATATTTGTAGCAGGATAAGTATTAGG
>DWYO01000120.1 GCA_019118725.1 Candidatus Parabacteroides intestinavium
AAGAAGCTGTTTGGAATTTATTCCAGCTTTTTGTAAAGAATGTTTTCGAGGATTTTTATTTGTTCTTATGAGGAGCATAGCGGGCTATGTGACGAATAAGAACGGGGAAAAGACCGGAAACAAATTTAGAAAAAGCTGCATAATTATTTTCCGAAGAAATTCAAAACAGCTTCTAAATAGTTTCTCTGCGGCTTAGAAGGCTTTAAGTCGGGTATCGGATGCGTTTTTTAAATTGTAAGGAATGGTAAAAGGAAAGAAATATTACGTAGTATGGCAAGGAGAAAATCCGGGTGTTTATGAGAATTGGGCGGATTGTAAAGAGCAGGTACACAACTATCCGAATGCGAAATACAAGTCGTTTGAGACACGTGAAGCTGCTGAAGAGGCATTAGAGCGTGGATTTGCGACTTATCTGAAGTCTAATCCATCTCCCAAGGCGGTGTTCGAAAAGATGATGCGTCAGGAACCATCTGTCGGAAAACCTATTCGGGAAAGTTTAGCTGTAGATGCCGCTTGTAGTGGAAATCCTGGGGATATGGAGTATCGCGGAGTATATGTCGCTACAGGCAATGAAGTATTTCATGTAGGCCCGATGCCGAAAGGTACCAATAATATTGGTGAGTTTTTAGCTTTGGTGCATGGCTTGGCTTTGCTGAAAAAAAACGGAAGCCTGTTGCCGATTTATTCGGATAGCCGGAATGCAATAGCCTGGGTGAAGGCTAAAAAATGCAAGACTTTGTTGGAACGTGTACCGGAAAATGAACCGATATTTGAATTGATAGCCCGTGCCGAGAAATGGTTGCAAGAAAACGAGTTCCCCAATCCGATTTATAAATGGGAAACCTCTGAATGGGGGGAAATCCCGGCCGATTTTGGAAGAAAATAGCGGATTCCTTTAGTGTATGTTTTTATTTTACTCTGCACTATTTTCATCCGCTTTGCCATTCCGGTATTCTAACGGACTGATTCCGACGTAACGTTTGAAGTATTTGCCAAAAAAGGAAACATTATTGAAATTCAAGGCATCGGCTATTTGGTAAATCGGCAAATTGGTCGATTTTAACTGTGCCTTGGCATCCATAATGACCATATTGGAAATAATGTCCATGCAGGTGCGGCCGGTTGTCTGTTTTACGATGGTACTGAGGTAGGCTGGTGTTATTCCTAATTTTCCGGCATAAAAGGCAACATTTTTTTCTTTTGCGTAATTATCCAAGACCAATTGTCCGAAATCTTGGCTGATTCGCTCGGCCGGTGTGAGGCTTTCCTTATTTACTTTCCGTTTACCGTATAGGGCGATAAGCGTATAAACTAAGGTGTAATAGAGGGAGTGGGTAACATCCCGGTTCTCTAACTGGAACAGGTCTTTGGTTTTAACTGCCAATCGAAAATAATCTTCAACTAAATCTGCGACTTCTGGTTTTAATGTAATAACCGGATTGTGGCGCACCGTATAGCTGAGGTCGATTAGCGATTTAAACGGGCTGACGGTTTTTAAAAAGTCAGAGGAGAAACCGGCGAAATAGATTTCTAAATCTCCTTCTATCTTATTTACCTGAAAGATGCTTCCGGGAAGGACGATCAGAAATGAATTGTCTGAAACATGATAGTCGACCAGGTTGATAGAAGCATCAACGCATCCCTTTTTGCACAGAACGACAATCTCTGCTTTAAGCCGACAGGGAAAGTTGGCATACAGACTCAATATCGTGGAGTCGTTTAAAATGCCGGCAATCACATCTTCCGGCAAGTCTATTTTGGGAATTTCGTTTTCCATATATGTTTATTTTTTAGAAACAACGGATATAGGCTAAAGAGTAGGTGTCATATTGGAAATCTTGCAATCCGTGACGATACCGGAAAGAAATGATATTTTTCTTTATCTCGTATTCCAATTTTGCACGAAACAGCATCGGACGATCTCCGTTTTTCTGATATCCACGGAATCCTGACCAGTCGCATTTTAAGAAGAAAGAACGCCAGGTTCCGCTTATTCCTACGCCATAACAAAAAGCATCGTTTTGCCGGTTGTCTTCTTGGTTGGTCATCCAGCAATAAAATCCCAGCAGTGCGTCTAAACGGATTGACGCCTTTTGGTCTCCGCTTTGCCAAAGATTCCGGCCGAAGTTGGCATCAAACCAGTAGGAGGCAGCATCAGTATAGCGGGCATCGCAGAGACGGCCCCCACTTGCGGTCTTTATATTGGCACTGACCAGAATATCTGCCCATTTCGCATTGCGCAATACTTGGTAATAGCAGTTGACGATGACATCGCCGAAGCAGGGGATAGGGGACTTTACATCGACAGCGTGACGTTCGTCACGAACAGCTTCCGAGGTTTTATACCATTCCTGTATCACACCGCTTACTGTAACTCCGGCCTTTCCTCCGGCAATGGGTATATATATTCTCGCGAAAAGGTCCTTGGTCTGGTCACCTGGCATGGTATGATATTCACCCCGCACTTCAACTTCCCAATGAGCGGGTAGTTTTCCGCCCATCAATTCAGGAAAAGGGAATGCGTTTGCTCCAAAATAGCGTGGAGAATATGTCAGGTATTGCCTTTTCTCATACCATTCTTCGGCTTGCAGTGTTGAGAAACAGCAGAGTAAGCAGATTATCCAATAGCAGAATCTTTTCATGATTTCAATGATAATATGTAATCAACTTTGTTAAGGATAATGGTGGGATCAATGCCTTTCAGACAGGCCCAATCTCCCCGGAGGCAAGGACGTTGCCCAAAGATAGAGCAGGGACGGCATAGCATAGGCAATTGTACGGCATATTCCGGCTTTTGATGATACCCGTAAAATCCGGCATAGGGATGTGTTGCTCCCCAAATAGAAAGAACGGGAGTATGGACTAATGAGGCGAAGTGCATATTTGCGGAATCCATGCAGATCAGTAAATCAAGCCGGTTGATAAGAGCCAGCTCTTTGTCTAAGGAATATTTTCCGGCTATACATTCTGTATGTGGATAATGGGCTTCCCATTGTTGCAATAGCTTTTCTTCTTTGCCTCGTGCGCCTAATAGGCAGATGTAGACGTCTTCGCGTTGGGAAAGTGCCGCTACTACCTGTTCCATTTGTTCCAACGGGTAGATTTTGCCCGGATGCTTGGCAAACGGAGCTATGCCTATCCATGTCTTTTTCTCCTGGCTTTTTAATTCTTTGAAGAATTTCGTGTCCGGTGCTGCATCCTCATATAAGGAACGGAATGTCTCCTGGTAGGCCAATCCTGCTTTCCGGAAGACATCTGCATATCGTTCAGTTACCGGACGGAGCGGACGCTTATGCGTGTTATGGGAATTAAGCAGCCACCGACGTTCTAAGCGCCCTTTATCTATCCGATATACTTTCCGCCCTTTCAACCGGAAAAACATACGGATAATCTGGGTTCGTAATACATTATGTAGGTCCAAAACTGCATCAAAGGGATAATGCAGCAAGACAGATATGAATTTCAACAGGCCGGAAAGGCTTTTCTCAGTCGTCTTGGTATTGATTCCTATCACATCGACATTTTTCGGTGGATTATGAAATAACGGAATCAGGAATGCTTGAGTAAGCACAGTAAAGCGGTCGTCAGGATTCAGATGTGCCGCTGAGTAAACGACTGGAATTGTCATAGCCACATCACCGATGGCTGATAAGCGTATCACCAAATAGTGCGCCATGCTTCCTCCTATTTCTGCTGACCATATAAGATGGGATTCAACGATGGGTCGTTGTACATCTTCATCTGTTTGTACACTTTCATATACTTTCTTCCGGCGTGGATATCGGCAAGCAATTGGTTTAGTGCCAATGATAAATCTTTTTTCTGCTCCAAAAGTACATCCAGTTTTTTTTGGCAGCGTTCTTTGTGATCGACAGATGCATCCGGACGATTCACCTCTTCCTGCATGTGATAAATTTTCAGGACGAGGATGGACAGGCGATCTACCGCCCATGCTGGACTTTCCGTATTGATGGTGGCATCTGGCAAAACTTTCACATTTTTGTATTTATCTAAAAAGAAACTGTCGATCAGTTCGACAAGGTCTGTTCTGTCTTGATTTGACTTGTCGATCCGACGCTTCATTTTCAATGCTTGAACCGGATCGATATTCGGATCCCGGATGATGTCTTCCATATGCCATTGTACGGCATCTATCCAGTTTTTTAGATAGAGGTAAAACTCCAAACTCTTTACCGGATAGGGGTTATGTACCGTTGCGTCTATGCTGTTCGTTACATGGTAGGCCTCAGTTGCCTGTTCGAAAATATGATAGCATTGTTCACTGAAATTCATACTCTTCTACATTTAGATATTTAGGATTGGGACAAACTTACGCAAAATCTCTGATATAACCATAAAAAAGCGGAAAGTATCGGTCATTTGGGAAAAAATAACGAATGTTTTTGAGGAAATGACCGATAGTTTTTCAATTTTTGTAAGTAATCTTGTTTACTGAATTCTTGGCGAAACTTAAACCCAAATCGGTCATTAGACCGCTTAACGGTTCTTTTTCCTGAAAGAAAGCTCTTCGGGTATTTTGCCCCCTTCTGCCAGCATCTTGCTTCCCGACTTGCCTCGACGTAGCCCGCTACGCCTTCTGCAAGCCGAAAAGCAATCCGCAAGACATAAG
>DWYO01000121.1 GCA_019118725.1 Candidatus Parabacteroides intestinavium
AAATGCGGTTGTCGGTTTTGAATCTTCTCGATTGGATACTCCTTCCACATGGTTACATAGTGTACCTACGGCAAATTCATTGCATTTGATTGATTATGAGACAATGGATACTTATGACGATTACGGTAATGAGACTGAAGCTCGTTTAGGGTGGTTAGGTCGTTTCAACTACGATTATGCTAATAAGTATTTGGTCGAATTTTCTGCGCGTTATGATGGCTCTTGGAAGTTTCCGCCCGAGCATCGTTGGGGATGCTTCCCTTCTGCTTCTATCGGTTGGCGTATATCAGAAGAGGATTTTTGGAAAGAGTCAAAAATGAATGATATTTTTAGTGATTTGAAGATTCGTGCTTCTTACGGTTTAGTGGGAGACGATAATACGGATGGGTATAGTCCGTTTGATTACTTGGCTGGCTATACTTATAAGAATGGCGGTTCTGTTATTGATGGCGAATATGTCATTGGTTCGAAGCCTCGTGGACTTCCGGTGACCACATTGTCTTGGATTAAAGCGAAAATTTTGGATGTAGGATTGGATGCTGCTTTTTTTGACAACCGTCTGAGTGGTTCAATCGACTATTTCCGTCGTTTGCGTACCGGTCTGCCTGCATCTCGTTATGATTTGTTGTTGCCGTCAGAAGTCGGCTTTACACTCCCGAAAGAGAATTTGGAATCGGATGTACATACCGGTATGGATTTAAGTTTACGTTGGACCGATTCTGTAGAGGATTTCCATTATTCAATCGGTGGTAACATGACGCTTTCCCGTAAATACATTTGGGACAAATACAAACCGCGTTTCAGTAACTCGTGGGATGAATACCGAAACGGAACAGTACATCGTTTTGACCAGATATTCTGGGGATATGAGTCGGATGGACAGTTTGAAAGCTGGGAAGAAATCGCTTCATGGCCGATTGATAACGATGACCATGGTAACACCACATTGAGACCGGGTGACATTAAATATGTAGACCAGAACGGAGATGGTGTTATTAACGATATGGATAAACGCCCGATTGGATATAACACCAGCGGTGATTTTAACCCGATATTGAGCTATGGTATTAACTTTACGGCTTCTTGGAAAGGTTTCGATATAGCTCTCGATTTTACAGGTTCGGCTTTATCTTCTTATGCACCAAACTTTGAGAATAAATTGCCATTCCATGACGGAGGTAATATGCCCCAATATATGTTGGAAGATACATGGACTTTGGCTGATATCTGGGATGCAAATAGTGAATTGATACCAGGTAAATATCCTATGCCGTTAATTGGTAATAGTCCGCACAGCAACTATTGGGATAGCGATTTTTGGATTCAGCGGGTTCGCTATATCAAGTTGAAGAACTTTGAAATCGGTTATACATTACCTCAAATGTGGTTGGAAAAGGCATGGATGCAGGATTGCCGTATTTACCTGTCGGCTCAGAATCTGTTTACTATTTCCAATATTCCGGGAACTGACCCTGAAGTCATTAAGGATTCCGGTTTGGTTACGCCAACCACACGTACAATTAATATTGGTTTAAATGTTAAATTCTAAGGATTATGAAAGTAAAAAATATATTGATGTTTGCGGCAATTACAGCTTCAATGTTTGTGCTAAACGGTTGTAAGGACTTTTTGGACCAAGAACCAGATAAGATTCTTACGGATGACCAAATATTCAATGATGCTGTAATGATCAAGTCTGTGTTGGCTAATTATTATGGCCGTATGGAAGGTAAGCAATGGGGACAACGCACGAAAGATGGCGATGGTTCCTATTCCATGACGATTTTGGATGAAGCTGCACGTTGTGATGGCGGTCCGGATACGCGTACAGAATTTGAAGATGACCGGTGGAGAACTTATGATTATGAGTTTATCCGCGATTTGAATCAATTCTTGTCGGGTGTACGTGCTACAACAGCATTGGATGCATCGGAGCAACAGCGTTTGGAAGGAGAAACACGTTTCCTCCGTGCATGGGTTTATTTTTGCATGGGACGTGGATTAGGAGGTATGCCTATTGTTGGCGATGAAGTGTTCTCTTATGAAACAGGAATGGATATTTCTACTATGCAGATAGCGCGTTCTACTGAAGCGGAATTATATGATTATATTATTTCGGAGTGTACGGAAATAGCGGATATGTTGCCTACTGAGCCTACGACAAATGCTGCTCGTGCTACGAAATGGGCTGCTTTAATGTTAAAAGCACGTGCGGCTTTATACGCAGGTTCTTTGGCCAATTATAATAATAAAATGGCGAATCCTATTACTACGCCTGGTGGTGAAGTCGGTATCCCGGCAGATCGGGCTCAAGGTTATTATCAAACGGCATTAGAAGCTGCTACTGCTGTTATAAATAGCGGCGTTTATACTTTAATGACTGATCCTAACGATCCAGGACAAGCTTTCTATAATGCTATTAATGTGAAAAGTGGTAATACGGAAGTAATTTGGTCTTGCGATTATAAGTATCCGGGTAAGACAGTCGAATTTACGAAGCTTAACATTCCTGCTTCTCATGCAGAAGATATCGACCGTTGCTATGGTGGCCCGATTCTGAATCTGGTTGAAGCGTTTGAATATACCGATAACCGTGATGGTACGATAAAGATTCAGGAAGCTAATGGCGATTTCGTATTTTATGATGAGCCGGAAGATGCCTTTGCCAATAAAGATGGCCGTTTATGGGGAACCGTTATTTATCCGGGTGCCGAATTTAAAGGAACAGAGGTGGTATTGCAAGCCGGACAATTGATTAAAAATAATGGCGCGTGGGAAACTTTGGTCTCAACGCAAGATTCTAAAGATGAAAATGATTTGACGATTACTTCAGTGAATGGACCGATTGCTAATAATAACCAGTATGTAAACAAGACAGGGTTCTTCTATCGCAAATTTATGGATGAGACTTCTTTGGCTTCTACGCGTGGACGTAATTCCGAATTGTGGTGGCCCTATTTCCGCATTGCGGAAGCCTATATGATAGCCTGCGAAGCCTCTTTTGAGTTGGGCAATCAGGCAGATGCGGTGAAGTATATCAATGTTATTCGTGACCGTGCCGGCATCCAACCATTAGAATCGGTTACGCTGGATGATATAGTTCGTGAGAACCGTGTAGAGTTCGCTTTCGAAGATCATCGTTATTGGGATATGAAGCGTTGGCGTTTGGCGGATAAGGTATGGAACGGAGTTGCCAACGATCCGAATGCGCAGCAGTGGGCTTTATATCCTTATCGTGTAAATGCTCCGGGTGATCCGAACGACGGCAAATGGGTATTTATCAAACAACAAGTGAATACGGAGCCTTATCCACGTTATTTCCAGATGAAGAATTATTATAACTTTGTGGATTTGACTTGGGTGAACAACAATCCGAAGTTTGTGAAGAATCCGTATCAATAATCATTTAAATTGGAAAAGTTATGAAAGGAATAGCTAAAATAGTTTCGGCAGTGCTTTGTGGACTGTTTATAACAAGTTGCGGATTGGATAATTACGATGAGCCTCAGTCAACGTTGGAAGGCAGGGTGGTTTATAATAATCAGCCGGTATGCGTAAGGGGAACAGCGGATGCCGTTCAGGTACAGTTGTATCAGGACGGTTATGGAAATCATGATCCGATTCCGGTTTATGTAACACAGGATGGTTCTTTTAGTGCTATCCTGTTTGACGGGCAGTATAAATTGATTACCCGTTCCGGTAATGGCCCTTGGCTGAGCAGTACGGATACCTTGACGGTAAATGTAAATGGCTATACAACGGTAGACCTGCCGGTAACTCCTTATTTTACGTTGACGGGTGAAAACTTCTCGTTGAATGGAAATCAGGTAACCGGAACGGCAACGGTAACAAAAGTTGTAGAGACCTCTTCCATCACAAGCGCACTTTTGCTGGTAAGCAAAACCGCTTTTGTCGATGAAGCTACTTATTTGGCTCGTCAGGAAGTGACGGAGGTTTCTGAAGGTAATTTATCCATGTCTCTGGATTTAACAGGTAATGCAGATGCTGCGTCTGCAGCATCATTATATGCACGCATTGGTGTTAAACCGGCTGAGGCTGACCAATATGTTTATACTCCGGTAGTGCAGATTAAGTAATATATAAAAGAAAGGTCAAGGTATAAGACGGTGTGTCATAATTGCAAATTGCTGCGTTATTTTCGGAATTCGGGCTAAGTCATTTACTCCAGTAAATTCCTGTCGCCCTCATCCTCAACGCCTTGCATTCTGCTAATTCTGACACACCTTAATGGGGCTGCATCAAAACATTCATTTTGACACAGCCCCATGCTTTGGCCTTTTTTATTTTCTTCCTTTCCCTCCCTCTTGCAAAACCAAGATAAAAACACTACTTTTATCGCACGAAATTAAACAGAACGTAGACTTAAATCAGTTTTATCAACCATGACGAAATCAGAGATGTCGCGCCGTTCGTTCCTGAAGCAGGCACTGGCGCTTTCGGCCGTTTCGGCCATTCCTTCGTTTTGGATTCCGGCTCAGGCAAGCATGATGCCGAAGAATCCGTTTGTGAGTGCTAACGACCGGGTGAATATCGCATTCATCGGCATTGGAAATCGCGGAGGCGAGATAGCCAAGGAGCTTTATAACACCGGGCTGTGCAATGTGGTGGCTCTTTGTGATGTGGATATGGGGGCCAAGCATACGCAGGAGATTATCAATATGTTTCCGAAAGTTCCGCGTTTCCAGGATTTCCGTACGATGTTCGACCGGATGGCGGGAAAGATTGACGCTGTTACGGTAGGTGTACCCGACCATTCGCATTTCCCGATTACTATCGAGGCGATGGCGCATGGCATCCATGTTTATGTGGAAAAGCCGATGGCGCGTACCTTCAACGAAATAGAAATCATGATGCGTGCCGCCAAGAAATATGGCGTCGTGACACAGATGGGGAACCAGGGACACTCCGAAGCCAACTATTTCCAGTTCAAAGCCTGGCAAGAGGCAGGTATTATCAAAGATGTAACCGCTATCACGGCACACATGAACAATTCCCGCCGGTGGCATGGATGGAATCCGAATATCAAGCACATGCCGATGGGCGAGCCGGTCCCGGAAACGCTGGATTGGGACACATGGCTGGGCGTGACGCAATACCACGAGTACAATCACGATTATCATTTGGGCCAGTGGCGTTGCTGGTATGATTTCGGTATGGGAGCCTTGGGCGACTGGGGCGCACATATCCTCGATACGGCGCATCAGTTCTTGGATTTGGGCTTGCCGTATGAGGTCAATCCGTTATATTTAAAAGATCACAATCCATTCTTCTATCCGATGTCGTCCACCCTCTTGTTCAAATTCCCCGAACGCGGGAATATGCCGGCGGTAGATGTCACATGGTATGATGGTTTGGACAATATTCCTCCGGTTCCGGAAGGATATGGCGTGTCGGAACTGGATCCGAATATCCCGACCGTAGCTGGCGGAAAGATTCAACCGGCTAAGTTGAATCCGGGTAAGGAAATTTATACCAAGACGTTGACTTTCAAAGGCGGATCGCATGGCAGTACCTTGTCAATCATTCCGGAAGAGAAAGCCAAGGAGATGGCTTCTAAATTGCCGGAAGTCCCGAAGAGTCCCTCTAACCACTACGCCAACTTCTTGCTGGCTTGTCAAGGCAAGGAGAAAACCCGTTCTCCGTTCGAGATTGCCGGCCCGCTCAGCCAGGTGTTCTGTTTGGGCGTTTTGGCGCAACGTCTGAACCGCAAGTTGGTGTTTGATCGCGACACGAAGCAAATCACCAACGACCCGTTTGCCAATCAGATGCTGGTGGGTGAGCCTCCGCGCAAAGGCTGGGAGCAGTATTATAACGTATAAGATAAAAGTAAGAAGCTGTTTTCCCGCTATGCTCCTCATAAGAACAACTGAAAATCCTCGAAAACATTCTTTATAAAAAGCTGGAATAAATTCCAAACAGCTTCTAAGTTGAAAAGAGTTGCCTGTCTTTGGAGAAAAAGATAGGCAACTTTGATTTTGAAGATAGGCATAAACGAAAACGAAGATAGGCATAAATGAAAACGAAGATAGGCATAAATGAAAACGAAGATAGGCATGAATATCCACCCCTTAAATCCTTAAATTCCAAATCCGAGCTTCTTAACCCCAAAT
>DWYO01000122.1 GCA_019118725.1 Candidatus Parabacteroides intestinavium
CCTTCTGCTGTTGCTCGCGCCGTTCCTTCCGTAGTTGCAGATATTGGGAATAATTCACCTTATAATCATAGATACGCCCCATCGTCACCTCGATAGTCCGCGTTGTGATATGATCTACAAAAGCCCGGTCATGACTGATGACCACTACCGCCTGCCCGCTCTCAATCAGAAAATCCTCCAGCCATTGGATAGACTCGATATCCAAATGGTTGGTCGGCTCGTCCAAAAGCAACACATCCGGTTTCTGTAACAAAAGCTTTGCCAATTCGATACGCATACGCCAGCCTCCACTGAACTCGGAGGTCTGCCGACCGAAATCTTCTCGCTTGAACCCTAATCCCAACAAAGTTTTCTCGATATCAGCATCATAATTAATTTCTTCGATAGAATAAAACTTCTCGCTCAAGGAAGAAACGCGCTCGATAAGTTGCATATATTCATCCGATTCATAATCCGTACGCGTCTCCAATTGCTTGTTGATTTCATTGATTTCCGCCTCCATCGCATGCAGATGCGCGAAAGCCTGTGCCGTCTCCTCAAAAACCGTCCTTCCATCTTCAGTCATCAAATGCTGCGGAAGATAAGCTATCACGGTATCCTTAGGAGCTGAAACCTTTCCGCGCGTCGGTTCACGCACTCCGGCCAATATTTTCAACAATGTAGACTTGCCGGCCCCATTCTTGCCCATCAAAGCAATCCGGTCTTTCTCGTTAATCACAAAAGATATGTCGGAAAAGAGCGTAGTCCCTCCAAACTCAACTGTAAGTCCGTCTATAGAAATCATAAATCTAACTTAAATGAGGCACAAAGGTAGGAATAAATCGGCTTCAGTCAAACACTGACCTGCATTAAGAAGCTGG
This sequence comes from Candidatus Parabacteroides intestinavium, assembly GCA_019118725.1. Lineage (GTDB taxonomy): Bacteria > Bacteroidota > Bacteroidia > Bacteroidales > Tannerellaceae > Parabacteroides > Parabacteroides intestinavium. The sequence goes on from DWYO01000122.1 coordinate 861, forward strand.
AATGAATTCCAAACAGCTTCTAAAACGGGCGCTGAAGACAGGAAAAGACGTCAAAAAGCAAAGAGTATAACTATTGCTTATAGTTTATTAACTAACAATATTAGTTATAAAACTAAAACATTTCGTTTCTTTGCAAAAAACAAAGGAGAAAGTATGAAAAGATTAACACCTAAGGAAGAAGAAATCATGGGCTTTTTCTGGATGAATGGGCCTATGTTTGTGAAGCAATTGCTGGATTTTTATGAGAATCCGAAGCCTCACTTCAATACGTTGTCAACCATCGTGCGTGGATTGGAAGAAAAAGGATTTCTTTCTCATGAAGCATTCGGGAATACTTATCGCTATGCCCCGTTAGTCACCGAAGAAGCATACAGCAAAAGCACCTTGAAAAACGTAATAGCCAAATATTTCAACAATTCATACTTGAGTGTTGTGTCTTCGTTAGTCAAAGAAGAAAAAATATCGGTCGAAGAGTTGAAAAAGCTCATTGACGATGTGGAAAAGAAGTCAAATCCCATAAAATAATCACACCATGGAATACTATTTCATTTATCTGCTGAAATCAGCCTTCTGCTTGTCTTTCTTTTATCTGGCCTATAAGGTAACATTAAGCCAAGAGACTTTCCACCGGTTCAACCGTTGGATACTTTGGTCTGTCCTATTCTTCTCGCTCTTCCTGCCACTTCTGCAACTAAGGACAGAAGAACCGGTCTTCATACAACAATCATGGGCCGATTTTACAGCTCTCCTGCAAAACAGTTCCGGAGCCGGACATGAAGTCCAGGAACATGCCGCGATTCATCAAATCGCCATGTGGATTTACCTTGTCGGATGTCTGTTGATTCTCAGTCAATGGTGCGGGCAAATGGTACGTACGATCCGGATAATACATCAAGGCGAAAAGCATCATTTGGAAAATGATACATACCTGATACTGACCAACCGGCCTATCGCTCCTTTCTCGTGGAAAAATTATATAGTCATTTCGCACATAGACTGGGAACAACATGGCAAACTGATAATGACGCATGAGAGAGCCCATATCCGGTCCCGACATTGGATAGATTTATCAGGAGCCAATCTTCTGCTGGTTCTGCAATGGTTCAATCCGTTCGCTTGGGCATTCAAACGGGAAGTGCAACGTACTTTGGAATATGAAGCCGACACACAAGTCATTCATCAGGGATTTGATCCGTACAACTATCAAATTTTATTGATAGAAAGAGCCGTGGGCAGACCTAAATATTTGCGGGTATCCTCTCAACTGGACGCTTCCGACCTTCGAAAACGGATTGCTATGATGCAACGTCAAAAGTCTGTTGCATGGCACCGGTTAAAAGCGCTATATATCCTGCCTTTAGCCGGTCTGATGGTTTTCGCCTTTGCCCAACCGGTCATTGCCGACCGTATGGAAAATCCGTTTACCTTGCAACAGGATTCTATCCCCTCTCACATCATAAAGAACAGTCGTTTCGCCTCGAAAGAGAATATCCGGTTCATTATTGATGAGGAAGTCGTCCCTGATACCCATTTGGAACAAATTGATCCAAATCAAATCAAAGCCATATATGTCCTGAAAGATAAGGATGCACTCAAGCGTTATAACGCGGAAGACAAAGACGGGATTATCCTTATTGAAACCAAAGACGGGAATTATACAAACTCAAAAAAATAAGCGCAATGAAAAAAGTAATCTATTATAGTATAGTTTTGCTCTGTTCGGGCCTATTCGCCTGCTCAGAGCCCAAGCAGGCGGGTGACGAGTTGGAAGTTATCCCCATCGAAGCCGCATTTGCGAACCCGTCAGAGCTGAAAGCTTCGGAATATTTCCAGAAAGTGCGTTATGTACGTTTGGAGACATCAGACAGTTGCCTAATTGGAGCCAACCCTACGGTGCGCATCTCCGGAGATAAGCTGATAGTCAATTCCGGAAGAAAGCAATGTTATGCGTTTGACAAAAAGACGGGAAGGTTTATCTCTTCGTTAGGCCATATCGGCAATGACCCGCAAGGTGCTTTTAATTTAGACGGGTGGATTAATGATGCCTCCGGACGGATTTACTTTATCGCCGGAGATAACAAATTTGTGGAATATGATTTGGAAGGAAATTTCCAAGGGCGCATCACCTATCCGGAAAAATCAGAAGGATTCTTTGGAAAAACCAGCTTCAGCTATCTGAATGAAAAGGTAAATATAGCGCATTCACCATCCAAATGGGGAGCAGATCAGAT
>DWYO01000123.1 GCA_019118725.1 Candidatus Parabacteroides intestinavium
TTTATGCTTTCGAGGAGTACCAGCGTACAGACCAATGGAGCGAGGAAGATGCGGAGAAGCGGAAACGCATCCGTGAAGGCATGAAACTATTCATCGACCATTACGGAGATTTGTGGATATAATAATTTTAATTTTTATGCAATATGACATTCAAAGATTTATTGGAACAGTTCAGTTTTGACGAGGTAGCCGCGGCGTTCAAAACTTTATGGCAACGGAATGCGCCGGAACAGGCCGCACGGCTTGACATGGAGGGCTGGCGAAAAATCTATCTTTCGATACAGGAGATAAAACCGGTGCATTCCCCTTACTATATCCGTTTGGGGTATCGTTGGGAGGGTTGTGTGCCGATGATAGACATGAACTGCTCCGTTTATGCAAAAGAAGACAATGCGTTATGCTATCCCCTCTCGAATCATTCACATTGGGCAGAAAGTATCGGTATGGAAATCGTGGTAGCGGAAGACGTAAAAATCACGCCGAAAGAGTTGGCTGCCGGATTACTTTGGGAAATCACGTACTATGGCGGTACGGAGGCGATGTCGAATGAGAATCAGGAACGGATTTTTAATCGGAATAGGAATGCCAATAAATAAACGAAGGGTATTTGCCGCCATATTAATCGGATTGGCTATGACCGTTGTGCTTTATTACATCGTCCACTCGTGTGGCGGCATGTCGGAAGAGCGGTGGATAAGAATCTTTTAAATATCATTGAAATGGAAACAACCAACGAAATCTTTTTTAGCGAGCATGGATTGACCTCTACTTCGGCATCCCATCTGGCGGATATCGCACAAGAAGTCATAGCCGGTTGTGAGGCAAAACTGAAAAATTTGACCTTTGTCACTACAAAAGTCGATATTGTAGGCTCTGCTTCCGAATCGGGCAAGACCGTCAACATCGGCTATGATGAAAAAATGTTGGAGCAAGTGCGCCCGCTTTTGGAGGAAATTTCTTCTATGAACGCTTTCTGCGCTTGGATGAGGGAAGCGGTCAAAGCCAAAGACAAGGAACTGAAACGGATAGCCAACCAGACTTTTGAGGAATGGTGTACAGACAAAGGGATTGAACTCCCTTCCAAACCGAAATATCCGGAAGAAACCAAGGACGCGGATATAATTTCGCTGCTGAACATCAAAGAACGTAACCGCTATTTCCAACTGGAAGCCGTGGCCGCTACTATTGGCAAATACATTCATCCGGGTGGCGCGTTCTCTACAGCCCGTGAAGAATTGCAGAATAAAATGGTGAAACCTTATAGCACGGACGGCAATGGGAAAGACACGCTGATTTATGCACATACTCCATCCGTAAACCCGCAAAAGGTGGAAGACGTGTTCTTTGAACTTCAGAAATGGCATCGCCAAAATGAACGTGAGCTGAACAGGGTGAAGTTTGCCATCAAGAAACAAACGGAAAAGAAGACCTTGGAGGACATCCAGCAATTCAAGCAGGCATTGGAACAGGAGAAACAGCGTCACATGCAGCTTTTTACCCAATACAAAGAGTGGCAATTGGAAGAACGGGAACGTATTTCCCGCTTGAAGATTGTGGTGCCGGAAGCCTTGCAAGATACTTATGAGAGATTGAATAAATTGGAAGAATAAAACAAGGTGCTGTGAACCTGCTTCTCAATGGAAGCTAATCATGGCTTTGATGGAACGGAAGCTGTCAGTCCTATTGTGTGTGTAAAAAGTACGAAGGTACAAGGTATGTCTAATAAAAAAACGGCGGATGTAGCTAATGCCTGCATGATGCACATCCGGTCTGAGCCTTTGCCGTAGTCTTTGTCTGTGTCTTGATGTTCCGGAATGGACATCGTTCGGACAGCTCCGTTCCTAACTTGAAATATCTGGTCGTATATGGAATCATTAAGAAATGCGATACAACATCCCAAAGAACCATCCACTCTTGTTGAGAAAATTAAGATATGCCTGTTGTCTGTCTTTTTGTGTATAGGTCTGATGGCTCATATTTGTATGAGAATGTTAGGAATAAGAAAAACATCAGCTTGTCATCCAATGTCTCTTGCCAGATTGTTTGGGAATAAACGGAGGAATTAGTGTCATCCGTTATTCAGGTTGCCCGACTTCGGAGGAGCAACCAAGCGGCAAGGCTTTCGGGAGTAACCCGGAAGGTTTTGAGTAACTCGAAACATACCTTGCTGCTGCCACTTTTCGGCAGTAACCGAAAAGCCTTCGAGTTACCCGAAGGACACCTTGCTGATTTCTCGTGAAATCAATAATCCGTCAGCAAACGGATTGGAATTTGTGCTGTTGTTTCGGCTCTAAAAGCATCGTTTCCCGATGCCCAAGCTGCCAAAAGAAGAAATAGAATGAGGGCAGTGTGCAAGCCTGCGCCTTATTGAGATTACAGGGAACAAAGCCGGATTTTCATCCTTCTGAGAAACAGACAATAGTGTCAATTCGATGTCGATATGTGCCAATCACAGCCAAAACAGACATTAGACCAATAAGGAAATGCTATTTTGAGCAAATACATCCTCGCTTGTTTACAAATTCAGCAAACCAATGGTTTGCTAAAACAATGAAGAACAGAACCCGACAACCAAGAAAGTAATTCAATGCAGATA
>DWYO01000124.1 GCA_019118725.1 Candidatus Parabacteroides intestinavium
GACTTTGAATCCACATAAAGCCTTCATATTCTCGCAATATCTGTGATTTACTTTTGCACTCGTATTAAAAAAGCAAAAGTAAATAATATGAGATTGCGGAAACTTTTACTATTAATGAGTTTGTCTTTTATATGGATAGGTGTGCAAGCTATCAATTTAAAGGGCATAGTGATGGATAAAGCGCTGAATGAGCCATTGATTGGTGCAACGGTGCAGATTGAAGGAACTTCGGAAGGGGTGGTTACCGATATAGACGGGCGCTTTGAATTTCCGAATCTGAATGGTGAAAAATGTGTGTTAATTGTGAAATATATCTCTTTCCAGACGCAACGGATAGAGGTAAACTTGTCTCAAACGCAAGAAATAACGGTCTTTATGGAGGCGGACGACCGACAGATAGACGAAGTTACGGTCGTAGCACGCAAGAATCTTGAAGGAGAGCGTGCCTTATTGCAAGAACGCCAAATGGCCACGGTAGCGGTAGAGAATATCGGTGCGAAAGAGATGAGTGTCAAAGGTATATCAACGGTAGAAGAAGGGGTTAAGAAGATAACCGGTGTATCGATAGCACAAGCGGGACAGCTGATTGTCCGTGGCTTGGGAGACCGCTATAGTACAACAACTTTAAACGGATTGCCTATTGCCTCTCCGAATCCGGATAATAAATTGATTCCATTGGATTTGTTTCCTACCTCTACGGTAAAGAATATTACGGTAAGCAAAGTTTATGAAGCCAGTGCGTTTGCCGATTATTCCGGTGCGCATATCGACATCAGTACCAAGGAGCAGACCGGAGAGGATTTCTTCAACCTTTCGTTTAATGCAGGCGGACGTTTCAATACCTTGGGCGGTGACTTTTACCAAATGGACCGCAACGGGACACTCTTTAAAACGTCTTCGTTGAGAAGCGACTTGCGTGATATGACATTAACCGACTTTGAAGATTATGCACGGCATAACCCGTTGTTCGATACGAACTTTGATGTAGACAAAAAGACTGCCTTGCCCGAGTTTGGAGGTAATATCGGCGTAGGTAAGAATTTCGATATACAGGGTAACAACCTTAGCATCTTAGCATCGCTGGGCGTGAGCAATGATTTACAAACTATGCAAAACGCTTCGGTGCGCACATTGGAAGCTACTGGTACGACGTTAAACGAATTTGATTATGATAGCTACGCTACAACCTTGAAGATTGCCGGATTGGGAAGTGCCAGCTATACGTTCCGTACTCGGGATATGATTGGTTACACCTTCTTCTATGCTCGGAATGCCATTGATAATTACATGCGGCGCGAAGGATATGACTACGAAGACCATAACTTGGTAGGTAGCAATAATGTGACGCATATTTATAGCTTACAGAACCATCAAATCAATGGAAAGCACTTCTTGGGTGAAGATGACCGTTGGGATTTGAATTGGAACGGCTCGTATAGCAAGACCGGTAGTCAGGAACCGGATCGCCGACAGATGATGTTCCTGAAGAACGATGACGGTTCTTTGCGACTTTTCAAATTGAACCAGCAGGAGACAATGCGCTACTTCGGTACCTTGGACGAGACGGAATGGGTTGGTAATCTCTCTGCAGGCTACAAATTCGATGAGAAAAATAATGTGAAATTTGGTTTTACATATAAGGATAAAGACCGTGATTATATGGCTACGCGCTTCTACTATGACTTGGACGGCCTGAATCCGAATGTGACGGATATTTATCATCCCTCCGATTTCTTTACCCAAGCCGATATCGAAGCCGGACGTGTGACGATCGACCGTGTACAGCAACGTCGTGATAGTTATCAAGCAGGTAATGAAATCTATGCTGGTTATGCACAGGTTGATTATTATCCGATAGCTTCGCTCTTGGTGAATGTGGGTCTTCGTTTGGAATCGAGCAAACAATGGGTGAATTATTATACCGATGGCGGACAAGCCGCTCGTAGCGAATTGAACAAGAACGACCTCTTCCCGGCCTTGAACTTGAAGTATGAGATGCCGAAAGAGAATAACTTGCGTTTCTCGTTTTCGCGTACTGTGACACGTCCTTCGTTTATTGAGATGGCTCCGTTCCTTTATCAAGAATCGTATGGTTCGGCACAAATCCGAGGTAATGCCGATTTGCAGAATGGCTATAACTACAACTTGGATTTACGTTATGAGCAATTCTGGACAAATGGTGATATGTTCTCGGTAACGGGATATTATAAATACCTGAACGATCCTATCGAACGAATCCAGACGTTGGCGGGTGGTGCGACAGTACACTCCTTCCAGAATGCGGATAATGGCTTGGCGATGGGCTTGGAAGTAGAATTTCGTAAAGAGATTGCCAAGGATTTGAAGGTCGGAGCAAACGGTTCGTTCATGTACACGGATGTGAAATTGCCGGAAGGGGGTGCTTACACCAACAACCAGCGTGCCTTGCAGGGCGCATCACCTTACTTGGTGAATGCCGACCTTACTTACGCCCCGAATTTCGGGAACGACCGTCAACTGAGCGTGGCATTGCTCTACAACTTGCAGGGCCCGCGCATTCATTCGGTAGGTATCTCCGGATTGGGCGATGTGAAGCAACAACCGGTACATACGCTGAACTTGGCAGCAAGTTATCAAATCAATAGTCGTCTGTCGGTGAAGTTACAGGTAGATGACATCTTGAATCGCGACGTGGTGTTCGAACAAGAAGTCCCGAGCCTTAATCAGAATGTAGAGGTCGAACGCTTCAAGAATGGCGCAGGATTTGAAATCGGAATCAGTTACAATTTATAATTAGGAATATAATCATTAAAAACAAGAAAAGTATGAAGACAAATTGGAAATGGGTTGCTATGTTGTTGGCAGCAAGTATGACTTTTACGGCTTGTAGTGATGATAATAACGACGAGCCTACTCCGAATCCTGACCCCACGCCTGGCGTAACCAATGAATTATCGGAAAACATTACGGAAGATATGATATTGGAAGCAGGACAAGAATATACGTTGAACGGGGGTATTCACGTAACCAACGGAGCGACCTTGACCATCGAACCGGGTGTTACGATTACAGCCGTACACGATGACCAAGTGGATTATATCCTCGTAGAGCAGGGAGCACAAATCAATGCAGTCGGAACGGCTGAAAATCCGATCGTGATGACTTCCGAAAGCAAAGAATCGGGCGCATGGGGTGGTTTGCATATCTGCGGTTATGCACATACCAACGCAGAAGGCGGTACAGGTAGCTCCGAAATCGGCGGCGCAGCTTACGGAGGCGATGACGATGCCGACAATTCGGGTACGTTGCAATATGTACGTTTGGAGTACACCGGCTATGCATTCGATGAAGAGCATGAATCCAATGGCATCTCTTTCTATGGCGTAGGAAACGGTACAACGGTTGACCACTGCCAGGTTTATGGTGGAGCAGATGATGGCTTCGAGTTCTTTGGTGGTTCAGTAAACGTGAAGTATCTGGTAGCTACGGATTGCGAAGATGACTCTTTTGACTGGACAGAAGGCTGGAACGGAAAAGGTCAGTTCTTGGTGGCTACGCAGGCTTCTGATGTGGATAGCGACTGTTTGATGGAATGTGATAACAATGGAAACAACTACGCAGCTACACCGGTTGCACATCCGGTATTGGCCAACTTGACGTTGATTGGCAACGGTGGCGATGCGCAAGGGATTCGTCTCCGCGCCGGTACGCAGGTTGAACTTTATAACGCGCTGGTAAGCGGGAAAGCGCTGCCTTTGACGGTAGAAACAACGGAAACAGAGCAGGCTTTGGCGGATGGTACGTCTATCATCAATAACGTATCATTGAGCGGCGAGTTGACTTCGGAAGAGGGCATCTATACCAATGATATGTTTGTTGAAGGTGAAGGTAACCTGACCAACCAGGAATTGCCGACTACCGTTGTAGGTACAACCGAAGGCGGTGCAACTCCTTCTGATTCGTTCTTCGAATCTGCTGATTATAGAGGAGCTGTTTCAAGTGACAATGACTGGACTTCAGGCTGGACATTATAAATCTCATATTACTTTAAGTGTTTTTTTAGGCAAAATGTAGGGGCGCAAAGAAGTGATTTCTTTGCGTCTTTTGCTTTATGGTTAGACATTGTTTAACCCAAATTGGTCATTAGACCGCTCAACGGTTCTTTTTTTCTGAAAGAAAGCTCTTCGGGTATTTTGCCCCTTCTGCCAGCATCTTGCTTCCCGACTTGCCTCGACGTAGCCCGCTACGCCTTCTGCAAGCCGAAAAGCAATCCGCA
>DWYO01000125.1 GCA_019118725.1 Candidatus Parabacteroides intestinavium
TAGCTATTTGCTGGGGTGCAGTTAAAAAGATGATTAGCAAGTAAGAACAATTTAGACAGAAAAGTAAAATGGGTAAAAAGAGAAAAACACCTGGTGTTAATGCTTCTTCGTCTGCCGATATTGCTTTCATGTTGCTTTTGTTCTTCCTTATGACATCATCAATGGATACAGATAAAGGTTTACCAAGACGTTTGCCTCAACCTGTTCCAAAAGATCAAAAGAACGATACAGAAGTTGATATCAAAAAGCGTAATTTGCTCGTGGTTTTGGTTAGTAGTACCAACCAGATCATGTGTGCCAATGAGCCGATTGATATCAGTCAACTGAAAGATAAGGTGAAGGAGTTTATTGCCAATCCGTATAACGATGAACATCTCCCGGAAAAGACGGAAATCGATGTTCCTTATTTTGGCAAGACTTTGGTAACGAAGAATCACGTTATTTCTTTGCAGAACGACCGTGGTACTTCTTATCAGGCTTACATTGACGTTCAGAATGAGCTGGCTAAAGCTTACAATGAATTGCGTGATGATATTTCAAAGAATAAATTCGGAAAACCGTTCGCTGATTTGTCTGAAGACGAGCAGAAAGCCGTTCAGCAGATTTATCCGCAGAAGATTTCCGAAGCTGAACCTAAAAACTACGGAGGTAACTAAGTATGGGAAAATTTAACAAAACAGGCGGGCGTGAAATGCCTGAATTGAATACATCATCATTACCAGACTTGGTGTTCGCGTTCTTGTTCTTTATCATGATGGTAACAAGTATGCGTGAGGTAACTTTGAAGGTTCAGTTCAAGGCTCCGCAGGCTACAGAGCTTCAGAAGCTGGAAAAGAAATCTTTGGTTACTTTCATCTATGTAGGTAAGCCGCTACAGGAATTTCAAGCTAAGTTGGGTTCTGAAACACGTATCCAGTTGAACGACCAGTTCGCTGAGGTATCAGAAATTCAGGATTACATCGCTCAGGAAAAGTCCAGTATGAAAGAAGAAGACCAGCCGTATATGACGGTTTCCATCAAGGCCGACAGAGATACCAAGATGGGTGTCATTACGGATATCAAACAGGCTCTTCGTGAAGCTTACGCATTGAAGATTAGCTACTCGGCTGCTCAGCGTATTGAATAAGAAGATATAAATTATTTTACTGATAAAAAGTCCCTTGAATGCCATTTCAAGGGACTTTTTTTATTCCCCAACAAAATAAACTTTCAAGCAAGAAAATAAATCCATTGAATTCATCCGAATTCTTAAGAAAATCCGTATATTTGTATCAATTTGTAAGAAATAGAGTATCTTTGTGCGTTAATTCGTTTATAAGTCTTTTAGTCTCTGCATTAAGACCTGACAAAACTTATAAACCAATCAACCCAAAAACTCAAAAAACTAAATACTTAAACGAAGTTTATTATGGCACATCATCAGTTGGATGAATTAGATGAAAAAATTTTGAAACTGATTATAGGCAATGCACGTATGCCTTTTCTTGAAGTAGCTCGTGAATGTAACGTTTCCGGTGCAGCTATTCATCAGCGAATCCAGAAACTGACGAATCTAGGAGTGATCAAAGGCTCGGAATTTATTGTTGACAATACAAAAGTCGGCTATGAAACTTGTGCCTATGTGGGATTATACCTAAATTCTCCCGGACAATTTCCTTCCGTAACCGAGGCCCTGAAACAAATTCCGGAAGTAGTGGAATGCCATTACACAACCGGGCAATATGATTTGTTCATCAAGATTTATGCGAAAAACAACCAACATCTGCTGAGCATTATTCACAACAAACTACAGCCGTTGGGATTGGCACGCACCGAAACGCTGATCTCATTCAAAGAGGCTTTCAAACGACAGCTTCCTATAGACCTAAGCGAGGATGAATAATCACGTTGTATCTATCCGCCAAGCGGAATTGATGGATTTAGACGCCATCATGCCTTTATTCGATGCAGCGCGTTCTTTCATGGCCAAAAACGGAAATCCGAACCAATGGATTAACGGATATCCGGAACGTGAGTTGATAGAAAGCGAGATCCTACAGGGCAATTGTTACGTATGTGAAGATAAAGACGGTCATATTAGAGCTACATTCTGCTTTATTGCAGGAGAAGACCCCAGCTACAAACGGATTGAAAAAGGCCGTTGGCTCAATAATGCTCCTTATGCGACTTTACACCGTTTAGCTTCAGACGGAACACTTTCCGGAGTAGCAGACAGCTGCTTAGAATGGTGCTTTCAGCACACTGACAATTTACGGGTGGATACCCATCAAGATAATAAAGTTTTGCAACACATCTTACAGAAGCATGGGTTCACCTATTGTGGTATCATTTATGTGTCAAACGGTACCCCACGCTTAGCATATCAGAAGACCAGCAAGCCCATGTAATGCCATTCATTTTTGCCGATAATAAGGGACATTCATTAAATAGTATAAAATTAGCCAACTAATTCATGCACAAAGTGTTGCGAATTAGCTGGCTTTTTTGTATCTTTAGGTATTCCCCCGAAATTAAGGTTTGGCAGCCAAAACGGGGGTAATACTCCAATTAAGATATGGCTAAAATACAAAATATTTCGGAAATTCACCCTACTTTGGGCTTTACAGAATTTGATGTTCTGGAAAAATACCGCAAGAGTTTTAATGAAAGTGAACTCGGCAGGCTTCATTCCGTGTTCCCGTTCGAGGATATGGCGAAAGAAATCGGTCTGTCCGAGCAGCGTCTGGGACGCAGGAATATATTCAGTCCTTCCGCAAAGGTCGCCCTTATGGTGCTGAAGTCCTACACCGGATTTTCTGACAGGCAACTGGTGGAACATCTGAACGGGAACATACACTATCAGATGTTTTGCGGAATCATGATAGACCCGTCTTTCCCCATAACCAACTACAAGATAGTCAGCGCCATCCGCAATGAGATAGCAGCACGTCTGGATATAGAATCCCTTCAGGAGATACTTGCCACACACTGGAAACCCTATCTTGAGAACCTGCACGTGTGCATGACCGATGCCACATGCTATGAGAGCCATATGCGTTTTTCCTACGGACATGAAACTTCTTTGGGAAAGCATTGAATGGCTTCACAGGCATATCTGCCGACATTGCAAGGAGCTCGGCATAAGACGTCCGCGCAACAAATATGCGGATGTGGCAGCGTCTTATCTGTCCTACAGCAAGAAAAGAAAAAGGAAGGCTTCAAGAACAAGGATGCTCAAGCGCCGTATGATCAGGCTTCTTGAAAAACTCCTCATACAGAGGGATGAAATCCATAGAGAGTACGGCGCCTCACTCCGATATACACCGGATTACCGGAAACGGCTGTCCGTCATCAGAAAGGTCCTTGTACAGGCAAAAGAAATGTTTGAAGGACGGAAGGTCAGCGACCGCATCGTCAGCATTGACCGTCATTATATACGTCCCATTGTAAGAGGCAAGGAAACGAAATCCGTCGAGTTCGGTGCAAAAGTGAACAATATACAGATAGACGGCATATCGTTCATCGAACACCTCTCGTTCAGAGCTTTCAATGAGGGCATACGTCTGAAGGACTGTATACGTATGCAGCAGAAGCTTATGAATGTAAGGGTCAGATGCGTGGCTGCCGATTCCATATACGCCAACAATGCCAACAGGAAGTTCTGCACGAAATACGGAATCTCCACTTCCTTCGTGCGCAAGGGAAGGGCGGCAAAGGATGAGCCGTTGAGAAGGGTTCTCAGGAGTGAACTCTCAAGGGAAAGGGCAACCCGGCTTGAAGGCAGCTTCGGCACACAGAAGCTGCATTACTCGCTCTCAAGGATAAAGGCACGGAACAGAAAGACGGAAATCCTGTGGATCTTCTTCGGTATACATACGGCAAATGCCGTACTGATGATTGACAAGATCAGGAACAGGACGGTTAAAGTAGCATGACATGATTTTACTGAAAGAATCAGAAGAGGTCATCTGGTCTCTTCCGGATCATCATGCTTTGTCAGATAGAATTATGGGAGAAAACAACGAAAAACTACAATGAAAATGGCATATGGAGGGGGTATGGGCTACCATCTTCATATGCCATCTTATTTTTGGAGGACATTTACTGAATATCCCTAATAAAAAGACGGTGTGTCAAAATATAAATCTCATTATGACACACCGTCTTTCAATTATTACCTATTTTATCGAATCAGCCCTGCTGCTTCGTCGCTTCAATCCACTTGCGTGCATTGACGAACGCTTCAATCCACGGCGTAACCTCATCGCCCTTGCGATCAGCTGGATAATAGCCGCATTGCCACGGGAACATCGCGCGTTCCAAGTGCGGCATCATCGCCAGATGACGACCATCGTGCGAGCAAACACCGGCAACCGACCACGGCGAGCCGTTCGGGTTGGCAGGATAGCCTTCATAGTTGTATTTCGCTACGATATGGTATTCCTTCTCTTCGTAGGGGAAGCTGAATTTACCCTCACCGTGAGCCACCCAAATACCAATCTTACTTCCACTCAGCGAACCGAACATTACAGAGTGGTTCTTCGGGATTTCCAGCGAGATAAAGTTCGACTCGAACTTGTGCGAATCGTTATGCAACATCTTGTGCTTCTGTTCATGCTCCGGATAGACTACACCCAGTTCCGCCATCAACTGACAACCATTGCAGATACCCAAGCTCAACGTATCCTTGCGAGCATAGAAGTTATCGATCGCCTTCTTCGCCTTTTCGTTGAAGAGGATGCCTGCAGCCCAACCCTTTGCCGAGCCTAACACATCGGAGTTCGAGAAACCGCCACAGAAGACAATCATGTTCACATCTTCCAACGTCTCGCGTCCCGAAGCCAAATCCGTCATGTGCACATCCTTCACATCAAAGTCGGCCAGATACAACGCGTAAGAAGTCTCACGTTCACATTGGCAACCCTTCTCACGGATAACCGCCGCCCGGATGCCACTCCGTCCTTTACGATCGAAAGTCAAACCTAAGTCCGCCAATTTGCCCGTAAAGTTCTTCGGATACCGGAACTCCAGCGGTTGCATCTTATAGTTTTCAAAACGATTGCCTGCGCAAGTATCACCACTCTGCTTGCAATCCAACTTATAAGACGACTCATACCACACATCACGCATATAATCGATACCGAAGTGATATTGAATGCCATCCTTCGAAACAAGAATATGACGTTCTGCGGTAGGCTTGGCAATCTCGGCAAAACCGACACCGGCTTCCTGCATCAACTTCTCGAAAGCCTTCTTGTCTTTCACCTGAACAATGATACCCGGATTCTCGGCAAAGAGAATCTTCACAATATCCGGTTCGTTGATCTTATCCAAGTTGACCTCCAAACCGCCTTCCACATTAGCGAAACACATTTCCAGCAAAGTTGTAATCATACCACCTGCCGAGATATCATGTCCCGCCAAAATCAAGCCCTGCTCGATAGCATCCTGCACTGCATTGAACGCATCTCTGAAATATTCCGCATCCTTGACGGTCGGTACTTCATTACCCAGCTTATTCAACGTCTGCGCCAAAGCCGAACCACCCAGCTTCAAGGCATCGAACGAGAAATCTATATAATATATATGCGTATTCCGGTCGTGTGCCAAGACAGGCGAAACGATTTTCTTCACATCACTCACCTCCGCACCGGCCGAGATGATTACCGTACCCGGAGAAATCACCTTATCATCGCCATACTTCTGCGTCATCGAAAGCGAATCCTTACCGGTCGGGATATTAATACCTAATGCAATGGCAAAATCCGAAGCCGCTTGTACCGCTTTATACAAACGGGCATCCTCCCCTTCGTTACGGCACGGCCACATCCAGTTCGCACTAAGCGACACACTGGCCAGCTTATCCACCAACGGAGCAAAAACAATATTCGTCAACGCCTCCGCAATAGCCATCACCGAACCCGAAGCCGGATCCACCATCGCTACCTGCGGTGCATGGCCAATAGATGTTGCGATACCCGCTTTGCCCCGGTAATCCAAGGCTACGGCACCGAGGTCGCTCAACGGCAACTGCAATTCGCCCTGACATTGCTGGCGAGCTACTTTACCCGACACCGAACGGTCTACCTTATTCGTCAACCAATCCTTGCAAGCCACGGCCTCCAACTGGAGCACATTCTCCAAGTAATGATGCAATTCGGAGTCTTTATAAACAACCGGCTGATAAGTTTCTTCTACGGTATGATCGCGCATGATCGTGCGGGGCGGTTTACCGAACATATATTCCAACTTGATATCGATCGGCTTCACGCCATCGGCCTGCTCAAAGACAAACTTCATATCATCGGTCGTCTCACCTACCACATACATCGGTGAACGTTCACGATCGGCAATACGGCGAACGCGCTCTACGTCCTTCTCCTCCATCAAGAGTCCCATACGCTCCTGGCTTTCGTTTCCGATAATCTCCTTCGCGGAAAGAGTCGGGTCGCCAATCGGGAGCTTGCTCATGTCGATATGTCCGCCCGTAGCCTCAACCAATTCCGAAAGGCAATTCAAGTGTCCGCCTGCACCATGGTCATGGATAGAAACGATCGGATTATCATCTGATTCGGCAATGGTACGGATTACATTAGCCACACGCTTCTGCATTTCCGGATTGGCACGTTGTACGGCATTCAATTCGATGCCGCTTGTATATTGCCCGGTATTTACAGAAGACACGGCACCTCCGCCCATACCGATACGGTAGTTATCACCTCCCAAGACAATAACCTCCTCGCCCGGCTTCGGATCGCCCTTCAACGCATCTCGCTTATTGGCATACCCTACACCTCCGGCCAGCATAATCACCTTATCGTAAGCATATTTCTTTTGATTTTCAGCATGTTCGAATGTCAGCAATGAACCGCAGATAAGCGGCTGACCGAACTTATTTCCGAAATCAGACGCACCATTCGAAGCCTTAATCAAGATTTGTTCCGGCGTCTGATACAACCACGGACGCGGATCCAGTATCTTTTCCCATTCGCGCGCACCTTCCGTACGCGGGTAAGAGGTCATATACACCGCTGTACCGGCCAAAGGAAGAGACGCTTTACCACCGCCCAATCGGTCTCGGATTTCACCCCCCGAACCCGTAGCGGCACCATTAAACGGCTCGACCGTCGTCGGGAAGTTGTGCGTTTCTGCTTTCAGAGAGATAACGGTTTGAATCTCTTTCGTCTCATAATAGTCGGGCTTATCTCCGCTTACCGGAGCGAATTGCTCAATTTTCGGACCTTCGTTGAAGGCGACATTATCTTTATAGGCCGACACCAAACGGTTCGGATTCTCGGCCGAAGTCTTCTTAATCAAGTTGAAAAGCGAACTTTCCTTCTCTTCACCATCTATAATAAAGGTGCCACCGAATATCTTATGCCGGCAATGCTCCGAGTTCACTTGCGAGAAGCCGAACACCTCGCTATCCGTCAGCTTGCGGCCAAGCTTCTCGCTCACCTCTTTCAGGTAGGCGATCTCTTCCGAGCTCAACGCCAATCCCTCTTGCTGGTTATAGGCTTCCAGATCCTCGATATAGACAATCGGATCAGGCTGTTTATCAATCGTAAAGATTTCCTGATCCAGACCGTTATAGATGCGTTGCAACATCGGGTCATGTTCCGCATCGCCCGATGCGACCGGGAAATATTCTTCGATACGGCCAATGCCATCCAGTCCCATATTCTGGGTAATTTCCACCGCGTTCGTACTCCACGGAGTAATCATTTCGCGGCGCGGACCAACAAACCATCCGCCCAGTGTATCAGCCTCTACCGGCTTGGCTCCGCTAAAAAGCCATACGAGCTTTTGCGTTTCTTCCGGTGTAAACGAATGCTTGGCCTCTACCGCCAGCACCGTTTTAGTAGGAGATTGAAAGAATAGAATCATATATGACTTGTTTATTTGATAAATACTCGAATATCTAAGACGTTACAAAGGTACTTCTTTTTCTTGAAAGGAACAACAAATGCCCCGCCTCTCCAGCTATATAAGTTTTTGTACTCGGAACGACACCTAAACAGGCCATTACACATAGGCGCTCAATGCCAATAGGCCCGCTGACATTTTCATGTCGGTTTCATCAAAATTCCGCCGTTCTGCTACATTTTCCCCGTTTTCACGAACACGCATTTCGCAAAAAAACTTCAAAACAGGTCGAATAAGGGTGGATTTTTCCCTATTTATCCCTTTATTTTCTCTATTTCATGCCTATATTTTCCTCAAAAGTACGCTATCTTCTCAAGCAAATAAGCCTATCTTTTCTTCCAAAAGATAGGGAGAAATTTTCAACATGCCCGGTTTTTTGCCCCAAACGCCCCCACTTTCTTCCTTCAAAAGAGAAAATCGCCCCATGGGGAGTTTCATTTTCTTCTAAATGAAAGATTTTCTCGAACCACACGTTTTACACACAACACCATAATACCCAAGAATTTATTCGAAAAAATGTCCGGCTCAACTCCCGGAGAAGGCCTTCGTTGCAATTTTTCTGTACTCCGACCCGAAAAAACGCCGATTTAAGCCGGGTTAATTGACATTTTGACAAATAGACAAATTGCCCGTTCTTTTGCCTTGATGCAAAAGAACCAAAAAATCAAGGCTACACTCCAGAGGCTGCAAATTCTCTTCGCTTCACTAAAATCTCGGAAACTCGCGCTTCGCGCTCAAACAACCGAGATTTCTTTACGTTCCGCTTGGAATTTGCTTTACGCCTCTTCCGTTAGGCCGGGTTTCATTGAAATTTGAAAATTAAAAATTGGAAGTGGAATGCTAAAGGAAAAATAACAGAAGGTCTTCCCTTCGGGGAAAGTTTGGAGGGGCCGTGGGGACTTTGTTTTTATGTTTTAAAACATATATATTTTTTTGTAATTTATTCTAACCATTCGTATGTTTGCAACGGATACAAAAAGCTGACTATGGGCAATCTGATACCCTCCACATACGAACAGGCATTGACCTACCTGACAACAAACAGCAGCTTCACAGGAGACTTGGGGCTGTTTCACGGCAGAATGGGGCTTATCCTGTTCTTCGCCCACTATGCCCGTGCCACCCAATGCAAGCATTACGAGGATATTGCCGGATGCCTGCTGGATGAACTCTATGAAGAGATTCACGAAAATTTACCGGTCAATTTAGAGAACGGCCTGTGCGGTATCGGCTGGGGCATCGAATACTTGGTGCAGCAGGGATTTATGGAGGGCGACACCGATGAGATTTTAGCTGATATCGATCGTAAGGTGATGGAACTCGGTCCTGCACGGATAACGACGTTAGGTTTCATTCACCCATTGTACGGAAACGATTTACACGTAATAAACCGTTTCAGGAATGATGCAAACGGTTTTATCCCACCTTAGAGAAAAGGAAGGAAAACGTGGAAGGCCCAAAAGCGTATGACGGAAAGATAGACTTTGAAAATCTGGACACCAGAAGATGTACTGAGTACAAAGTAAAAAAGGAAAAACTTTACGGACTAAAAGCATATTCCAAATCCCTCAAAAGTTTTATGAGCCTAGCTATATGATGACAGGACGGATAATTTATTTATGCGTCTAAGATTGAACCTAAACGCATTTAATTGACAAACTTTTCAAAGAACTCATTCTATTTACGGCCAGAGCCGCTTAGGCTTGGCTAATCTTTTAACTAACTATTAA
>DWYO01000126.1 GCA_019118725.1 Candidatus Parabacteroides intestinavium
GATTGCCCCCTTATGTCTTGCGGATTGCTTTTCGGCTTGCAGAAGGCGTAGCGGGCTACGTCGAGGCAAGTCGGGAAGCAAGATGCTGGCAGAAGGGGCAAAATACCCGAAGAGCTTTCTTTCAGAAAAAAGAACCGTTGAGCGGTCTAATGACCGATTTGGGTTGAATAAAGATGGGCTTTTATGGAGCGTTTTTAAGCAAAAAATCTGCAAGCATTTCATTTAAGGACAAAAAAACTTGCAGATTTTACCGAATCTATCTTTTCATTCGTACCACGATGCGTACATGTGGTAATTTTTGGCGATCTTCTGATTGATTTCTTTGGATTGTTCCGGATCAACTTTCTTGACGAATTTAGCCGGGACTCCGGCATAAATGCTACCCGGTTCTACAATCGTGTTGCTCAACACCACTGAACCGGCAGCAACAATAGCCCCCTCACCTATTACGGCATGATCCATAACTACCGCACCCATTCCAATCAATGCGCCATGACATATCTTTGCGCCATGCACCGTTACGTTATGCCCTATAGAAACATCATCACCAATTTCAATAGTCGACTTCTCATATAGCGTATGCAATACCGAACCATCCTGAATATTTACGCCATTTCCTATCCGGATTGAGTTTACATCCCCCCGGATGACAGTCCCAAACCAGATACTGCACCCTTCACCTATCTCGACATCTCCGATAATCGTAGCATTATCCGCCAAAAAGGTATTTTCTCCAATCTTAGGAGTAAATCCCCGTACTGATTTTATTAGAGCCATGAGTATAATTATGAATTACGAGTTATAAATAAGGGTGTGTCATAAAAAATTTGCGACACACCCTCTTCCGATTAAATTTCTTCCGTCTTTGCTTTCAACCAAGTTTTCTCCTCCTCGGTCAGATACGGACTAAGTTTCTCATAAACTGTCTGATGATATTTATTCAGCCAAGCATGCTCACGAGCAGAAAGCATAGATACTACCACCAAGCGAGTATCAATAAAACACAAGGTCAAGGTTTCCATGCAAAGGAACTTACCGAACTCCGTTTCACTATCCTCACGTACCGTCACCATATTCTCGATACGTATGCCATACTCTCCGGTACGATACAATCCAGGCTCATCACTGATCAACATACCCGGTTGAAGCACCGTCGGGTTCTCTTCCATACGAATATTTTGCGGACCCTCATGCACATTCAGACAATGACCTATGCCATGGCCTGTTCCATGCAAGTAATTCAATCCGGCATCCCACAAGGCCTTACGGGCGAACGCATCTATCTGGCTTCCTCGCGTGCCAGCAGGGAATTTACATTTAGCGATGCTGATGGTACCCTTCAATACCCGGGTGAAGTCCTTCTTCATCTGCTCGGTTGGTTCGCCCAAAGCGATGGTACGAGTGATATCGGTTGTACCATCCAGGTACTGTGCTCCGCTATCCAACAGGTATAAGCTTTCCGGCTTCAGCTCTACATCACTTTCTTCCGTTACGCCATAATGCACAATCGCACCATGAGCCGCATATCCGGAAATACTCTCAAAACTATCCATGATATAATAGTCTTGTTCTGCACGCAGGGCCGTCAGCTTCTTGCTGGCGCTCAGCTCTGTCACACGTTCACCGGCCGCAAGGCTCTTTTCCAGCCAATAATAGAATTTCGTCAATGCTACACCATCCCGCACCACGGCATGGCGTACACCTTCCAGTTCCGTCTCGTTCTTGATGCTCTTCAACGCATTGGCAGGTGATACCCCTTCGATAATCCTTACCCCCTTCGGCAGCGCATTGCAGATAGCTTTATTGGTACGTGAACAATCCAAATAGATACGGGAACTTTCCGGAATCCGGGACAAATACGTGTACAAACATGTATAATCAGCCAACACGATACCCTCTTTCTTCAGACGTTGAGCCACCTCTTCCGGCACCTTTTTCGGATTGATGAAAAGGACATTCTCTTTATCTGACACAAACAGATAAGCTACTGCAACCGGATTATAAGCCACATCCGTACCTCGGATATTACACGTCCAGGCTACTTCATCCAAAGCAGAAAGAATCGTACAGTCAGCTCCGGCCTTATGAAGCATCACCATGATATCCATCAGCTTATCTTCCGATGAACGTCCGCTGAACTGAAGCGGCATGTCAAACACCGGCGCATCAGGAATAGCCGGACGGTCAGTCCAAAGTGCATCCAAAAGCACACATTCTGTATTCAGACGGATATCCTTACGCGACAGGACCTTTTCCAAGGCCTCCGCATCAGCCGAACTATAGGTTTCACCATTTAATCCTACCGTCTCTCCCTCCCGCAATTCAGACAACAGAAAATCATCGATCGAAGGAGTTTCCGGCAACATCAATTTATACAAATCAATGCCCGACCCTTCCAGCTGAGCAGCGGCTTGCAGAAAATAACGCGAGTCGGTCCACAAACCAGCTTTCTCGGCTGTGACTACCACCGTTCCTGCCGAACCGGTAAAACCTGAAATCCATTCACGATATTTCCAGCACTTTGCCGGATATTCACTCATGTGAGGATCGGATGTCGGAATAATATAAGCAGCTATTCCGTTCGCCTTCATAGCTTCCCGCAAAGCGGAAAGACGTTCAACTATTTGCGTTTTCATTGTACTCTATATTTATTTGTTAGTTGATTTCTTTTTTTAAGAAGCTGAAATAAATTCAAAAACAGCCTCTAAATCTTCAAGATCCAGTTGACAAGGCAACAAATTAATAGGCCTTACACCTGAAGTCTGGACCTTGTATCTATGAAGAGCCTACAGGCTCAAATACCGCTCAGCCTCGATTGCAGCCTTACATCCGCTCCCTGCAGCTGTAATCGCCTGACGATAATGCGGGTCGGCCACATCTCCGGCAGCAAACACCCCCGGAATCTTCGTGCGAGGTGTCCCCTCAATCGTCTTGATATATCCCACCTCATCTGTTTCCAACCAAGGTTTGAAGATATCCGAATTGGGCTTATGGCCGATAGCCAGGAAGAAACCATCAATGGCGATATCCACTTTTTCTTCATCCGGTTCACCCAGGCGTTTTACCAAATGAGCTCCTTCTACCCCGTTCTCTCCGAAGAGACCGATCGTGTTATGCTCAAACAACACCTGTATATTCGGAGTTTTGAACACACGTTCCTGCATCACCTTCGAAGCTCGCAGATAGGGTTTGCGAACAATCAGATAAACCTGCTTAGCCAGTCCGGCCAGATAGATAGCCTCCTCGCAAGCCGTATCGCCTCCACCTACCACCGCAACGTTTTTCTTCCGATAAAAGAATCCGTCACAAGTCGCACACGCAGATACCCCCATGCCCGCATACTTGGCCTCGTCCGGCAATCCCAGATACTTAGCCGTAGCACCCGTACAGATAATCAAAGTATCCGTCTCGATCACCTTCTCTCCGTCTATTGTGATTTTATAAGGAGAAGACGACAAATCTGAAGCCGTAGCGATACCCGAACGTACATCCGCACCAAACCGTAAGGCCTGCTTCTTCAGATCTTCCATCAGTTCCGGACCGGTAACCCCATTCGGATAGCCTGGAAAATTCTCGACTTCGGTCGTTGTCGTCAATTGCCCACCCGGTTGTATACCCTCATACAACACCGGTGAAAGATTGGCACGCGAAGCATAAATAGCCGCTGTATATCCTGCTGGTCCGGAACCGATAATCAAGCACCGGACTTTTTCATTTGTTAATTCCATATTTTGTTTTTTAAGTTCTTTCTTTTCTAATTTTCGTTTTTTATTCTGTCCTATTGGACGAAGTTCCGGAAGGACACATCTGAAATTACCTCAAGTCCACTACCTCAGCGTCCGGATAATCCGATTCATTAAAGGTAAAGAAACTATCCGGTTGGTTAACTTTCGTTTGCCAGTCACGGATATGAATCGAATAGATCGCATCATTCTTATCCGTTATAGTAAACGAAGCCGGGAATCCGGTAACCTTCTCTACCTGCACCTCAATTGTCCGGATATCGCTCTTTCCTTTTGGAGTCAATACAATATCATAGGCCGACTTAGCCTGCCGCGTCGTGCTAGTTCCCCGATAGGTAGCCTTGAATCCTTTCTTATATGAGCGGAGTAAAACAGCCGGATTGGTGAATTGCAACTCTTCCCCGCCGGGTGTACTTACGTTCACCTCCTCCGTACGCGCCACATAGGCCCATTGCGTACTCCCGTCATACCAGGTAATCATATCTGGAGTCTCAAGCTTGAACTTATCATCACGCATCTGAATCGTCCCTTCGAAACTCTCCGAAACACCCTGCTGGGGGATGGAGGTATGCAACGAGAAATTCGCTTTGATGCCCTGTGATTGCTCATAGGCCTGCGCCGCTTTGTCCAATATCTCAGAAGCATTTTGCGCAGAAGTCATCAGAGCTATTCCGATAAAGGAAAAAATTAATAAGAACCTGTTCATCATTTCAAACTATTCAATAACTGTTCCAACGTATATTCATCCGGTATCAAAACCTGACGAGCCTTACTCCCTTCCGAAGGACCTACCACTCCGGCCGCCTCCAACTGATCCATCAATCGTCCGGCACGATTATAACCGATAGCGAATTTACGCTGAATCAGAGAGGTAGACCCCTGTTGCTGAATAACAATCAAGCGGGCAGCTTCATCAAAGAACGGGTCACGATTCGAAAGGTCTACCGGCCCTCCGTTTCCACCTCCTTCACTTCCCTCAGCTATATATTCAGGTAGCAGATAAGCCGTCGGATAAGCCACCTGCTTGCTGATATACTCCACGATATTCTCTACCTCCGGTGTATCTACAAATGCACATTGCACACGCACGGTATCACTCCCAGCCACAGATATCAGCATATCCCCACGGCCTATCAGGCGATTTGCCCCCGGTGCGTCCAAGATGGTACGCGAGTCTATCATGGAAGCTACTTTAAAGGCGATACGGCTCGGGAAATTTCCTTTGATGGTTCCGGTAATCACCTTCGTATCCGGACGTTGCGTAGCCAATATCATGTGTATACCCACCGCACGCGCCTTGGCTGCTATACGTGAAATCGGCAATTCGATCTCACGACCAGACGTTGCGATCAGGTCGGCAAATTCATCCACCACCGCCACGATATAGGGCAGGAAGCGATGTCCTCGTTCCGGATTCAAATGACGTCCGATGAATTTCGTGTTATACTCCTTGATGTTGCGCACATTGGCATCTACCAGCAACTTATAGCGGTTTTCCATCTCGATGACCAGCGAGTTCAAGGTCGCCACGGCATCGGCAGGCTCAGTGACAATCGGGTCATCGGTATTGGGCAGCTTCGCAAGGTAATGACGTTCTATCTTCGCATAAATACTGAATTCGACCATCTTCGGGTCGACCATGACAAATTTCAGCTCAGCCGGATGTTTCTTATATAATAAAGAGGTAATGATGGCATTCAGGCCGACCGACTTACCTTGTCCGGTTGCTCCGGCCACCAGTAAGTGCGGTGTCTTGCAAAGGTCGAACATATAGACCTCGTTGGTAATGGTCTTGCCCATCGCGACAGGCAGTTCATACTTGCACTCCTGAAACCGTTTCGAGGCGATGACAGACTGCATCGAAACGGTCTGCGGATTTTTGTTCGGCACCTCGATACCAATTGTACCCTTTCCCGGTATCGGCGCAATGATTCGGATCTGTAGGGCAGCCAAATTCAAGGCAATATCATCTTCCAGTGTCTTTATCTTGGCGATACGGATACCTGCCTCAGGGATAATCTCATACAACGTGACAGTCGGTCCCACCGTAGCCTTAATAGAAGCGATCTTGATGCCGAAATCCTCCAAAGCCTGCTTGATAAGTTGTTGATTCGTCTTCAGGTCCTCCATGCTTACCTCAATATTTCCCTGGTCATGCGGGTCAAGCAAATCCAAGGTCGGGAAAGTATAATGCGATAAGTCAAGACGCGGATTATAATCCTCTTGCTTCCATTGATTATCTGTTTCTTCTTCTTTTGGGACCTCGACCGAGAACTCCGGCTCCTCCTCTTTAGGGATAATCACCTCCAATCCGTCATCGACGACCTCAGGCTGCACAGATACAACAGGAACCTTCTCTACTTCCTCTGTCGACTCTTGTTCCCTGGTTAACTTACCACCAACTTGTTCACACGCTTCCAGATCAATGTGTTCACTCTTCTCTTCTTCAACGCGTTCACTTACCTCCTCGTCCCCAGGTTCACTAGTTCCTTTATCAGTCCGTTTCCGTACCCACTTCGTCAACCATCCGAAGGTAAACACCCGTTGCAGGAAAGGTATTGTTTTCTTACTTGAAAAGATAGCGATAATCAGAAAAAATCCCAAAAGCAACAAAAATGTACCCGGTATGCCGATATTGCTTTTCAGCATCTCCGTCACGTAATATCCATGTTGACCGCCCAAATAAATAAACGTATCCTCATATCCGCTGATAAAGAAAAAAGCAAAGAACCATGACCCCCATATCAGTGTTGCCAAACAGAAAATAAAACGGTTCAACAAACGGATTCTACGGATATTCATCAGCTTCGCCCCCATTGAGCCCAAGAAAAAGAGTATCATAAACGAAGACACTCCAAACCAACGGTTCATCAGCAGATCGGCAAGAAATGCCCCACGCACACCCGTCCAGTTCTCCACCGATCCTGAATTGACCAGCAGGTCTTCTACACTCACATTCTCCACCTTGCTCTGGTCGGCAGCACCGGTAAAGAAAAAAGACACCAAAGCCAGTCCTATATAAATCGTTAGGATAGAAAGTACTAAACCGGTCACAAATCGTGTCCGCTCACATGTAAAAAAGGCTTTCACTGTAGCCCATTTACCCGGTTTCTTATTTTGTTCCTGCTTATTGTTTGTCTTTTTTGCCATATTTCATTTTTCTTTTTCAACTTGCAAACTTACGAAAAAAATCGGATAATCATAAGAAGCTGTTTTGAATTTCTTCGGAAAATAGTTATGCAGCTTCTAAAAAAATTTTCAGGCAAGCATCATTTATTCATTCTTTCTTTTTCCTACGAAATGCGGATGATGAAGTCATTTCCGAACAGATAGCTGAATTTACCGCTGTCTTCCACCATAAACTATCAGGTTCGCAGGCTAACATCATCCACATGGGGAACGGGCTTTCCCAAGCATGCAGAGGGCACAGAACTCCGAGGCTTGTGCAAAGCCTTGGAATTCTGTGCCCTTAAACCCAAATCGGTCATTAGACTTTGGGTAGATTGCCCCCTTATGTCTTGCGGATTGCTTTTCGGCTTGCAGAAGGCGTAGCGGGCTACGTCGAGGCAAGTCGGGAAGCAAGATGCTGGCAGAAGGGGC
>DWYO01000127.1 GCA_019118725.1 Candidatus Parabacteroides intestinavium
CCAAATCATTGTGAGGCCGTCTCGAAGGGGAAGGATAACTTTCTCCACCCGTTCATCCGCTTTTATCTTATCGTTAAACGCTAAAATGCCTAAGGTTTGTTTATCAGCCGAAGGAACATGCTCTTCCGTTACCTTTCCATCCCACAAGGTGTTGTCTGCCAAGATCAAACCTCCGGGGCGTACCATCGGGAAAACCAGATCGTAATAGGCGGAATACAATCGTTTGTTCGCGTCAATAAAAACCAAATCGAATGTCTCATTCAATGACGGGATGATATCCATCGCATCTCCGAAATGAACCCGGACCTTATCTTTATGAGGCGATTGAGAAAGGTACTTCCGGATAAAATCCTCCATCTCATCGTTTATCTCGATGGTATGAATCAACGCGTCTTCGTCCATACCCTCGGCCATGCACAACGTAGCGTAAGCCGTATAGGTTCCTATTTCAAGGACACGTTTCGGACGAAGCATCCGGCAAAACATTTTCAGGATGCGTCCTTGCAAATGGCCCGACAACATCCTCGGACGGAGCAGATTTACGTTCGCATCTCGGTTCAATGCCGCCAGCAATGCGCCCTCGTCATCCGAATGTGCCAAGATATAATCGTTGATATCCATCTTCTTAGTCTTTAAGTTCATTAGTTATAGTTTATGAGTTTGTCTGATTGCACCCAAAGACGAAAACTCATAAACTAAAAGACGCATAAGCCGTTAATAGCATTATTATTCGTTAAATGTCGGCAACATATAATTCTTGCTTGAATCCAGCACCTTTCCGACATTGTTGATTTCCAAGAAAGTCGTTCCGCCACCTTCTCCAAAGCTTCCGCTCAGATAAGCTACCATATCATCACGTGTGATACGTCCGCTATTGATCAGTTGCGTCAATGCATCATAGAAGTAGGCACGACGGCTATCATTCCAAGGCTGGTAGACCGCCCATACGCCATACGACAAAGAGAGCATACGCATAACCCGTTCGTTATAGCAAATAGCGAAAACCGTAGAAGTCCCGCGGAATGCCGCCAGATAACGGGCTGTCCGACCGGTATAACTATCTGTGATAATCGCCTTGACATGCAATTTAGACGAAGATTTTACCGCCTGTTTAGCCAGGAACGACGTTACATCCAAGTCATTCCCCTCGATAGGCACACGAATATCATTGGCCGCCAATTTGGTTTTCTCCGCTTCACGTGCGACCTTGGTCATGGTCTGTACCGCCTCAACCGGATATTTCCCGTAAGCCGTTTCCCCACTTAACATCAACGCATCCGTACGATAATAAATCGCATTGGCGATATCGGTCACTTCCGCACGGGTAGGACGCGGGTTTGTAATCATTGAGTGCAACATCTGCGTAGCCACGATAACCGGTTTCTTGACTTCCACACATTTGCGGATCAGGACACGCTGAATACCCGGGATCTTTTCAGCTGGCACCTCGATACCCAGGTCTCCGCGGGCAATCATGATACCATAGGCCGCATCCAGGATCTCGTCTATATTATCTACGCCTTCCTGATTCTCAATCTTGGCGATAATCTTGATCGGACTATTGTATTCGTCCAATATGCGCTGGATATCCAAAACATCTTGCTTGGAACGGACAAACGAGTGAGCGATAAAATCGAGATCATGCTCGATGGCCCACAAAATATTTTTACGGTCTTTCTCGGTCAATGAAGACAGATTGATGCGTACGCCCGGAACATTCACACTCTTGCGGCTTCCCAGAGTCGCCTCATTTTGCGCCTCACAAATCAAGCAATCCTCTTGTTTTTCGATAACGCGGAGTTCCAAATCGCCATCATCAATCAGAATATCACTACCGACTGACAAGTCATGTACGAAACGCGTATATGACACATAAATATGTTCATGACTCGTTTCCTGGGTTGGATCACCGGAAATAGTCACGATATCCCCCGCTTTAAACTCGATAGGTTCTTGATTTACAGTTACCGTAGTCCGGACCTCCGGGCCTTTCGTGTCCATCAGAATACCGATACGATTGGAAACGGCACGTACATTATCTACAATACGGGTTAGTCCTTCTGCACCTAAATGGGCTGTATTCAAACGTACGACATTCATTCCTGCCTCATATAGGGACTTGATGAATTCTACATCGCAACGTTTATCTGAAACCGTAGCAACAATTTTGGTATGCTTTAACATATAATTTAAATGAATTGGCAATCGATAATTGCCCGAAAGCAATCATCAATCTATTTTAAACAATCTTTCTTCTTTCTATAAAAATGTATACACTCAAGAGGAAGTCCTTTCCCCGTCAGGCTTCCGCCAAAAATGACTCTAAGGCCAGGCGATACGAATCAAGGCCAAAGCCGATGATAACGCCTTTGCATCCTGCCGAAATCATAGATACATGGCGGAACGGCTCGCGGGCATGAACATTCGAGATATGCACCTCGACCACCGGGGTGGTTACCGCCTTAATTGCATCCAGCAAAGCGATAGAGGTATGCGTATAGGCACCCGCATTCAGGATTATGCCGTCATAATCAAAGCCCGCCTCGTGGATCTTATTAATCAGTTCTCCTTCAATATTGCTTTGATAGTAGGCAATAGCGCATTGCGGATATCTTTTTTGCAACATATTCAGATAATCTTCGAACGAAGCATTTCCATATATGGTAGGCTCACGCTTACCCAGCAGGTTCAAGTTCGGACCATTAATGATTAATATCTTCTTCATTTGCGTTGATATTTGTTATCTTTGCAGTAAAGAAGCAAAGATTTTACCGGGCAAAGGTAATATATTTATTCAACTATACCAAATTAGGGAAAAGATGACACAGAATACTGAAGAATTATTCACCCGTTATAAGACTTATTTAAAATTAGAACGTTCTTTTTCGGCCAATACACGGGATGCTTACCAGCGGGATCTGGAAAAACTGGTGCTTTATGCCGAAGAAAATCATCAGGATGTCCGGAAACTCACTTACGAAGATTTGCAGCATTTCATAGCCGGTCTGCATGATCAGAAGATTCAGGCCCGATCCGTGGCACGCATCATTTCCGGCATAAAATCTTTCTATCGTTTTCTGTTGCTGGACGGGTATATCGAAAGTGATCCCAGCGAACTGGTGGAGGTGCCTAAAATCGGCTTGAAATTGCCCGATGTCTTATCGGTCCAGGAAATAGACCGGATTTTGTCTACCATTGATGTCTCAACCACGGAAGGACAACGGAACCGCGCCATGCTGGAAGTGCTTTATAGTTGCGGCCTGCGTGTGTCTGAACTGGTCTCTTTACGCATTTCGGACATCTATCCGAAGGAGGAGTTTATCCGTGTAGAGGGGAAAGGCTCGAAGCAACGCCTGGTGCCCATCTCGCAAACCGCCCTTCGGGAAATCAAGAATTATGTTTACCTCCGGGGATTCATGACTCCGAAAAAGGGAGCGGAGGATATTCTCTTTCTGAACCGTCGGGGAGCCCCGCTCACTCGCGTGATGGTATTTCTCATCATCAAGCAACAAACCGAACTGGCGGGCATCCATAAGAAAGTCAGTCCGCACACTTTCCGCCATTCCTTTGCCACACACCTGTTGGAAGGCGGAGCCAACCTGCGCGCCATCCAAGAGATGCTGGGACATGAGAAAATTACTACCACCGAAATCTATACGCATATCGACCGGGAGTTCCTCCGCAAAGAGATTCTGGAACACCATCCGCGTTATAATAGGAAGAAGTGAATCAATTTCAGATAATCCCCGGACAATGTACTCTATTTCTAATTTGATGGTGGTTCCGAATTGGGAGACGCAAATGTTTGGTTAAAATTTCCATTTTGTCAAAACGTCAAATTACCCCTCTTATTTTCGCGTTTTTTCGGACTGGAGGACGGTTTTTCTGAAATGAAGGCCTTCTCGGGGAGTTTAGATGGCGTTTTTAGGGGATAATAGGTTGTATGTTATTGGGTTAAAAGAAAATGTTCCGGTTCGGGGAAATTTCCATTTTAGAAGAAAAAAGCACCTGTTTTAGGCGATGGGAAGGGTGTTTCTGAGGAAATGGCCCTTATTTCTCCCGGAATATAGGCCTTTTTCGGAATTTTATGCCTACTTTTTCCGAAAAAGGTAGGTATCTTTGACTTTGTTTCTCCCTTTCTTTTTTTCGAAAGATAGGCATGAATCGGAGGAAAAACGGGCGCAAGTGGGGGAAAATACTCCTGCTTTTGCGCTAAACAGAGGAATTTTCTTCAAAATGGAGTTAGTGAAAAATGAGAAAACAGGACAAAATGGAAGCTATATGAGCTTTTGTCTTTCTATTTTTAATTTTCCCTTTTCAATTATTTCTGCTTCCCCTTTGAGATGTTTTGCAAAACATTTACTTTTGCAAGAACTTGATTAGAAAATTAGCATGAAATCCTATAAAGTCATTATCAGCGGAGGCGGGACGGGCGGACATATCTTTCCGGCCATATCCATCGCCAATACATTAAAGAAACGGTTTCCCGATATAGATATTCTCTTTGTCGGGGCGGAAGACCGGATGGAAATGAGCAAGGTGCCTGCGGCAGGATACCCGATTGTAGGCCTTCCTGTCAAGGGGTTTGACCGGGCGCATCTTTTTAAGAACATGGAAGTAGTGAGTTGTCTGTTGAAAAGTTTGGGCCGGGCGAAAAAGACTCTCCGCGATTTCCGGCCGGATATTGCGGTAGGTGTGGGCGGTTATGCCAGTGGACCGACGCTTTGGATGGCCTCTTCGCTGGGCATCCCGACGCTGATACAAGAACAGAACTCGTATGCAGGCGTTACGAACAAGCTCTTGGCCAAGAAGGCGGGACGTATCTGCGTGGCCTACGAGGGTATGGAGAAGTTTTTCCCGAAAGAGAAAATCGTGATTACCGGGAATCCGGTACGCCAGGATCTGGAGGAGGCTTCCGGAAAGCGGGAGGAGGCGTTGCGTTTCTTTGGCCTCTCACCGGAGAAAAAGACGCTTTTGGTGGTAGGCGGAAGTCTGGGCGCACGTACTATCAATCATAGCGTTCAAGGCGATTTGGATAAGTTGTTCGCCTCCGGCATTCAGGTTATTTGGCAAACGGGGCGTTATTATCACGATGAGGCTTTGACACACTTGAAGGCTTATCACGGTATGCCTATATGGTGCTCCGATTTTATCACACGGATGGATTATGCCTATGCGGCTTCCGATCTGGTGATCTCGCGTGCCGGAGCCGGTTCTATCTCTGAACTTTGCATCCTGAAGAAACCGGTTATCCTGGTGCCTTCGCCCAATGTGGCGGAAGATCATCAGACTAAGAACGCGATGGCACTGGTCAACCAAAACGCGGCTCTGATGATAAAAGACAGCGAGGCTAAAGAAAAATTGGTCGGTACGGCTCTCTCGTTGATTCAAGACGATGCCCGGCTGGCCTCTTTGTCCGAAAATATTCACAAAATGGCTCATTTTCATAGCGCAGAGCAAATCGTGGACGAAATTGTTCGGATAATAGAAAGAAAGTAGTAATTTTGGAGATTCCTCAAAAATGTGAATATGGATATACAAAAGATAACATCGGTTTATTTTGTCGGTGCCGGGGGCATTGGAATGAGCGCGTTGATCCGCTATTTCTTGGCGAAAGGAAAGCGGGTAGCCGGGTACGATAAAACGCCCTCTGAACTGACCGCCGAGTTGATTTGTGAAGGGGCTTCTATCCATTATGAAGATAATACGGATCTGATTCCGGAGGATTGCAGGAATCCGGAATCAACCCTGGTCGTTTATACACCTGCCGTACCGGAGACGCATGCCGAGCTGACCTATTTCCGCCAGGCTGGATTTAGTATCATGAAGCGTGCCCGCGTCTTGGGCGAGATAACCCGTTACACGCGGGGCTTGTGTGTTGCCGGGACGCACGGGAAGACCACGACTTCTTCTATGGCGGCTCATCTCTTGAAGCAATCGCACGTGGATTGCAATGCTTTCTTGGGGGGGATTCTGAAGAATTACCAAAGCAATTTGATGCTATCGGACAAGAGTGACCTGACCGTTATCGAAGCGGATGAGTTTGACCGCTCTTTCCATTGGCTGAATCCCTACATGGCGGTTATTACCGCGGTAGATCCCGATCATCTGGATATTTACGGAACGCCGGAGGCTTATCGGGAAAGTTTTGAACATTTCACTTCCTTGATTCGCCCGGACGGATGCCTGATTCTGAAGAAAGGCGTGAACCTGCATCCTCAATTGAAACCGGGCGTGAAGCTATATACCTATTCGGCCACCGGAGAGGCTGACTTTTATGCGAAGAATATACGGATCGGGAACGGTGAAATCTTTTTTGATTTCGTGGCTCCGGATGTATGTATCCGGGATATCCAATTGGGCGTTCCGGTCAAGGTCAACATAGAGAACGGAGTAGCCGCCATGGCTTTGGCCTGGTTGAATGGCGTAACGGAGGAGGAGATAAAACGGGGCATGAAGAGCTTCGCCGGGCCGGTGCGCCGGTTTGATTTTCATGTCAAGAAAGAGAATATAGTTCTATTAGATGATTATGCGCATCATCCGGCCGAGCTGAAGGCCAGCATCCTTTCGGTCAAGGAGTTGTATGAAGGGAAAAAGATTACGGGAATCTTCCAGCCCCACCTCTATACGCGGACACGGGATTTTGCTGATGATTTTGCCGCAAGTCTTTCTTTGCTGGACGAGCTTATCCTGCTGGATATCTATCCGGCGCGTGAAAAGCCTATTCCGGGTGTTACCTCGCAGATCATTTTTGATAAAGTAACGATTCCCGATAAAAAGATGATCCGCAAGGAGGAACTTCTTGCGCTGGTTGAGAAAGAAGCTCCTGCATGGGATGTTGTGTTGATGTTGGGAGCCGGAGATATAGACCGATTGATTGAACCTGTTAAACAAATAGTAGAGAAGCTGTGATTCGAGTATTGTCCATCATTATCGCTACGTTGCTTACATGCTATGTCGTAGCAAGTGCATTCTTCTTCCGGGATGTAAAGGAAGAGGGTGCGTGCCAGGGCTTGGAGATTGTCGTAAGAGATAGCCTTGACAAGCATTTCGTGACCGATGGGGATCTGGTCTATCTGCTCAAGAAGAGCAAGCTCTATCCGGTAAAGAAGCCGATGAATATCATCAATACGGAAAAGATCGAGGAGGAGTTGTTGAGTAATGACATGATTTCGCATGTAGAAGTGTATAAAACTCCTTCGCGCCGGATAAAGTTGGAAATCGAACAAAAAATGCCTATCTTGCGGGTGAATAGTCCGTCGGGCAATTATTATATAGATAATGTCGGAAGTATCATGCCGTTAAGCCGCCATTATGTGGCGCATGTCTTGGTTGCCAGCGGTTATGTAGAAAAAGAGTTCGCGAAGAACGAACTCTATAAATTTGCATTATATTTGCAAGATAATGAGTTTTGGAACGACCAGATAGATCAGATTTATGTAGATGCCGATAAGAATGTCGAGTTGATACCTCGTGTGGGCAATCATCGGATTATCTTGGGATCGTTTGAGGATTACCCGGGGAAACTGGAGAAACTCAGACTCTTTTATGAGCAAGCTATCCCCAAAGTAGGGTGGGATAAGTATAGTGCTATTAACTTGAAATATAAGAATCAAATCGTTTGTACTAAAAGATAAAATAGAGATATGACATACACGGACTTCATAGCGGTAATCGACTTGGGCACTTCTCATATTGCCGGAATGGTCGGAAAAAAGAATGAGAATGACGTTCTCTCCATCATGGCTTATGATATGGAAAATTCGGAAGGATGCATTCGTCGGGGATGTGTATATAATGTGGAAGAAACGGCTAACAAAATCAGGCGAATACTTCGCAAGTTGGAGAATAAAGCCGGGGGAATCCAAATCGGGAAAATCTATGTCGGGGTCGGAAGTAAATCAATTCGGACTATCGACCATACGGTTTCCAAAGTGCTGGGTACGGAAGGTGAGGTGACCTCGTCGGTACTGAGGCAATTGGATGAAGAGTGCCGGACATACCATCCGGCCATGCTGGACGTGCTGGAGATTGTGCCTCCGGTGTATCTGCTGGATGGAAAAGAAGAGAATGACCCGTTGGGTATCTCGTGTTCGCTCATTGAGGCCCGCTACAAACTGATAGTCGGCCAACCGACTATCCGCCGTTCTATCTTGACCAATATTGCCGACCGGCTCAAATTGCAGATAGCCGGCATTCTGGTCTCTCCGTTGGCTTTGGCGGAGCTGGTTCTTACTCCGGCCGATAAGCAGGGGGCGGCGTTGATTGATTTCGGAGCCGGTGTAACCTCGGTTACTGTTTACAAGGACGGGAAACTTAAGTCGGTGACGGTGGTACCGTTGGGTGCGCACTTGATTACACGCGATATCATGACCTTGAAGGTCTCTGAAATGGAGGCGGAACGGTTGAAACGTAAGTACGGAAGTGCTTTGCCGTTAGACCGGGACAAGGAGCATGAGAAAATAGAAATCAGCAAGATGGACGATTTCCGGATGCAGGAAATGCTTCTGGCGGATCTGAATGAAATCGTGGAAGCGCGCTCGCGGGAGATTGTAGAAAACGCCTACGCGCGTTTGGAAGATGCAGGCGTGGCCAAAGATCCCGGATTTAAGATATTCATCACTGGAGGTGGTGCGGTATTGAGCGGACTTCGTGAGGCTGTAAGCCAACGCTTCGGCATGGAGGTGCATTATCCGCTGATACGGAAAGATACAATTGATAGTAGCGTGGAAATGATCGCGAACAATCCGGTATTTACTACAGCTGTGGCTTTACTATTGCAAGGAAGTGAGAATTGCGCGCTGAAACCGGAGGTAAAGCCGGAGCCTAAGGCCAAGCCTAAGCCTGTCGTGATAGAGGAGCCCCAACCGGTTCCTGAACCTGAGCCTGTCTCTTTTGTGGAACCTGAGGAGAAAGAGGTAAAGAAGGAAAAAACAGCCTCTTCTCAAAAGCCTTCTGAGAATACGGAAGAAGAGGACTCTAAGGGCAAAGGTAAAGGTAAAGGAATCCGGGATTTTTGGGATAAATGGGGACGCGATCTTTTTAATGGTGGTGATATTTAAATAAACACAGCAGATTATGGGAGACGAATTATTAGACGTAAGTATTCCGACTAATCCGGATGCTATCATCAAGGTAATCGGAGTCGGAGGGGGCGGCGGAAATGCCGTGACTAATATGTATAAGGAAGGCATACATGATGTTTCTTTTATGTTATGCAATACAGACAGACAGGCACTGAACGGTTCGGATGTTCCGGTTAAGCTGCTGTTGGGACAAACCACCACGTGTGGCTTGGGATCGGGTGACCAGCCTGAAAGAGGACGCCGGGCGGCCGAAGAAAGCGAAGAGGAAATCCGGCAGATGTTGAGCGATGGGACTCGTATGGCCTTTATTACCGCAGGTATGGGAGGCGGAACAGGTACCGGTGCGGCTCCTGTTGTCGCACGTATCTCAAAAGAAATGGGTATCCTGACGGTCGGCATCGTTACGATTCCGTTTGAGTTTGAAGGGCAATTCAAAATCGTGCAGGCCTTGGAGGGTGTGGAAGAAATCTCCAAGCATGTAGACGCCCTGCTGGTCATCAATAACGAACGTGTGCGTGAAATCTATTCGGATATCGGCATGAGTGCTTCTAAAGCTTATGCCAAAGCAGATGAGGTATTGACTATTGCCGCTAAAAGTATTGCCGAGATTATCACCATCCGGGGTGTCCAGAACTTGGACTTTGCCGATGTGAAAACGACAATGACTGATGGTGGTGTGGCTTTGATGAGTAATGGCTATGGAGAAGGCGAAGGCCGTCTGCAACAGGCTATCGATCAGGCTTTAAAATCTCCGTTGTTGAATAACAACGATGTGTATAACGCTCAACGTATCTTGTTTAATATTTATTCCAGCCATGATAATGAATTCCGGATTGATGAAATGGGCGAAGTTCACAAGTTTATGGCTCGTTTCCGCACGAAGTTCCGTGTAAAATGGGGATTCGGATTTGATGATACGTTGGGGGATAAGATTAAAATCACGATTTTGGCTACCGGTTTCGGACTGGATGATATTCCGGAAATGGCCAAGCAACATCATGTCATGCAGGAATTGCGTACGGAGGAGGAACAACGCCAAGAGGCTGAACGTCGTGCTCGCGAAGAAAAAGAACGTGAGTTGATGAAGAAATATGGATATAAGCCGAATCAATTCCGTTCTCAAGCAGAAGTGGTAATCCTGACTGCAGATGAATTGGATGACGATACCCTGATTGTTCAGTTGGAAGATACACCGACTTACAATCGCGATATCCGCAAGTTCAATCAGTTGCGGCATGGGGAAATGCCGGAGGTCGTAGATGAGACAAGCGGATTTACCCCGACAAGCATTGCCGCTAAGAAACCGGATAACAGTAATGCGAATTCGGTCATTAGTTTTAGATAAGATATTTAATACATATATATAATTATGGATTTATTTGACAAAGTCAGCGAAGACATAAAAAACGCGATGAAGGCAAAAGATAAAGTTGCCCTCGAAACTCTGAGAAATGTAAAGAAGGTGTTTTTGGAAGCTAAAACGGCTCCGGGAGCTAATGATACGTTGACGGATGCGGATGCTCTGAAATTACTCCAGAAATTAGTAAAACAAGGAAAAGACTCCGCAGCGATTTATACCCAACAAGGTCGTCCGGATTTGGCTGAGGGCGAATTGGCTCAGGTAACTGTGTTGGAAAAGTATCTTCCCAAACAGATGTCGGCTGAAGAGCTGGAGGCGGAATTAAAGAAAATTATTGCCGAGGTAGGTGCGACATCCGCCAAAGAAATGGGTAAGGTAATGGGCGTTGCTTCTAAGGCCTTGGCCGGGAAAGCAGAGGGCCGTGTTATTTCTGAAACGGTAAAAAGATTGCTTTCCTGATAAGTTCAAAACAGCTTCTCAGTATTTCTACAATGACATAGGGTAAAGGGTGGTGTGCCAGAATGGGCAATCTGCTTCATCGCTTTCGGGATGAGGACTACAGTCATTTATGGGGCTGTATCAAAATGAATGTTTTGATGCACCTCCATTAAGGTGTGTCAGAATTAGCAAAATGCAAGGCGTTGAGGATGAGGGCGACAGGAATTTACTGGAGTAAATGACTTAGCCCGAATTCCGAAAATAACGCAGCAGTTTGCCATTATGACACACCGTCTTGCTCTCTCCCTCAGCGTCTTGTCTTATCCATTCTGATACACTCCTTTTGTGCGTTCTTGGAATTTTGTATTGAAAAAGGGGTATCGAGAAAAGCATCTCCAAGCTGCGGCAGATTTATCTGGAGATGCCTCGTTTCACAAAAGAGGCGCATGAATGTGAGAATGATTTTGAACGTTGGTTAT